>JAITDG010000048.1 GCA_031282685.1 Puniceicoccales bacterium
GAGCCAGGCAAACCAGGCCACCAGGCCACTTTTCTCCAGCGAATTCCGCGCCGACACAGCCGCCGTTCTGCCTTCGACCGCCACCGAGTCAACGCATTTCCATCGGTCCGCTTCGAGCCGCGGCGATCGACAGTCCGCTCTTGCGGGAAGATTTTTTTTAAGTGAGATCATGCCATGGTTCAGAGAACGATACAGCGGAAAGTGGGAGTGCGCGGCCGGGGACTACACACGGGCAAGGACGTGACCGTGCGGATCGGCCCCGGGGAAAAAAATTCTGGCATCATTTTTCGCCGCACGGATTTGCCAGAACAGCCGCTCCTGCGGCCCGACATCGGCTCCGTGGGAGACCTGGTGCGCTGCACGACATTGGCCGCCGGAGACGTGCGCATTTGCACGGTGGAGCACCTACTCTCCGCCATCGCCGGCCTGGGAATCGACAACGTCACCGTGGAAATCGACGGCGAAGAGCCCCCAATCTTGGACGGCTCCGCCCGGGAATACGCCAACCTACTCCAGCAGGCCGGCATCGTGGAACAGGAGGGCGAACGGAGGGAATTCGTTCTGTCCCAGCCACTTTGCATTTCGGAGGGGAACCGCACCGCCATAGCCGTCCCCCACGACGGCCTCCGCATCACCTGCACCTCCACCGACGACCGGGACCTGCATACGCAGCACCTCTCCATCGACGTCACGCCGGAAAATTATTTCTCACAAATTGCTCCCGCAAGGACGTTTACCACATACGAAGACATTGAGCCGCTCCTGAAAATGGGGAAAATCCGCGGAGGCAGCCTGGACTCCGCCATCGTCATCAAGGGGGACAAAATTCTCTCCAAGGAGCCGCTCCGATTTCGAGATGAGTTTGTGCGGCACAAAATCTTAGACCTCATCGGCGACCTCACCCTACTGGCCGTTCCCCTGCGGGCCCACGTCATCGTGGTTCGGCCCGGTCACGCCTTTAATGCCCGATTTGTACGGGAGTTACGCAATCGCATGGAGGAGCGGCGGGGGCCCGTGCCGGTACCCTCACTCGAAAGCGCACCGCAATCCCTCGATATCTGCCAAATTCTCAACATGATCCCCCACCGCTATCCCTTTTTGCTCATAGACCGGGTGCTGGAGGTTGGCGAAGGTAGATTGTTGGCGCTGAAGAACGTATCCATCAACGAGCCCTTTTTCCAGGGGCATTTTCCGGGCCGGCCCGTCCTCCCGGGCGTGCTGCAGATTGAGGCCATGGCCCAGGCGGCAGGGATTATGATGCTGCGGCAGGCGGACATGGCAGGGAAACTGGCCTTCCTTATGAGCTGCGATCGGGTAAAATTTCGCCGGCCGGTCGGGCCCGGAGATCAGCTGCTAATAGAGGTTAAATTGTTGCAACAGAGAGCGAAAAAAATTGCTCTGGCGGAGGGCCGCTGCCAAGTGAACGGGCAGACGGTTTCTTCGGCGGAATTGCTCTTCACCATCGCCAACGACCGGGTGGACTGATGGCCCTTGCGCGGATGGGCACCTTTCTGCTCTGGGCGGCCGTCTTGGCCGGCTCAGCGCTGGGGCGGGAGCGAACTCCCATCGGCGACGGTGAAGCTGCCCTCGCCGGTGCGGTGCAGGGACTAGCGGAATTTTTGCCCATTTCCTCGTCGGCCCACCTGCTGCTGCTGCGGGAACTGACCCGCGGAGGGGAGACTCCCACCGCAGACCGGAAAGAAGCCCTCTGGCACTTCGACTTACTCCTCCAACTGGCCTCCGCCTGCGCCGTCTTCGCCGCCTATCCGCGCCGCACGGGCCAGCTCTGCCGAGGAATCGCGGGCCGTTCCCGGGAAGGACTCCGACTGCTTGGGCTCCTGCTGCTTGCCTTCCTTCCCGCCGCGCTTGCGGGCGCGCTGCTGGACCTCCTCCGCTGGCACCCCTCCCCCGGACTCCGGGCCCTCGGCTGGCCGCTCCTGCTGGGGGGCGCCTATCTCTTGGCTTTTGAGCACATTTTCCGCCAAAGGGGGCGCAGGGAGTTGGCGGAACTCGACGGGCGGGACGCACTATTTATTGGTGCCGCACAGACGCTTGCCCTATTTCCCGGCGTTAGCCGCTCCCTCATGAGCCTGACGGCGGCCCTGGCCAGAGGACTGTGCCCGTCCGCCGCCGTAGAATTCACTTTTTTTCTGGGCGGCGGCACCATAGGTGCCGCCGCCGGCCATCGCTTTTTCGCGGGCGGCCTGTCTACGCTAGCAACGTTTTCTGGGAAATCGGTGGCCATCGGCTGCGGCTGCGCTTTCCTCTGCGCCATTCCCAGTCTCTTCATTTTGAACCACTTGTTGCGAAACTGCACCCTGCGGCCCTTCGCCTACTACCGCATCCTGCTGGGCCTGGCCATCCTAGCCATTTATTGCTAGTCTAGCCGCACCGGCGGAATGGCAGTGCTTTCCGCAAAAATAGAGATTGGCGACAGGCCAACTTGGCACACAATAAGCGCGTCCGTTCAATCATTACATGCTAACGCCCGGAATATCTAAACTCCCAGACAGTCAGATCAATTTGCAATTTCCCCACTTAAAATTCAAAATAAAAATTGCCAGTTTGACTAGTTTTGGTTAAAATTAGCGCCATGAGCCATGACCTTTCCCCTAGAATCCGTTTCAACTCCGGAAGTTCATTGCACACCTTTATTAGTGCTAAAACAGGCATAAATGTCATCAATGACTACGGTATTTCTGTTACGGCAAATGGCGACGACACTACGAAGGCATTGTACATTTCGACCCAAGAAGCTAAAGCCAATCTGCACATAATTGCAGAAGCTCCGTTTTTTGCGAGAGTACAATTCCTCCGGGCTCTCGGAGCGCCTTTTGCTTTTTTTAGGGCAATATTCTTGGATGAACATTCCTTCAGCGAAGACGATTGGAAATGGCTCTCTTTCGGCCTTCCCGTATCACCCGAAAAATGTGTAAAATTCGCTGAAAACGCAACACAAAAACTTAGAGCTGCGAATATTAGTCGCGATGAGCGTAATCGCGCTACGGCGGTCGTAAGTACTCTGGCAGAATCTCTCACTGAAAAGGGAGGAGTAATTGAGCTTAAAGACGACTTTAATTTGCCTCTCTCCACTTGCCAAGAAATCATTAGAGCCATACATGAAGAAGAATTAGCTGATCGCGTGCGCTGGCAAGTGGGTGAAAATCTATTCTTCACCCAAGACGGAAGCTTGTTTACTCAAATTGCGCCGGAAGTAACGGCAGAGATAAGGACAAATGTTCTTAACAAATTTAAAGAAAACAAAAATACAAAAAACATTCCAGAAGATACGGTACGGGGATGGCTTTACACTCTCGCGGGTGGGAAAGTACTAACACTCAAAATGAGTGAATGCGATTCAATTAACTCTGACAATACAAGAGACATCTACACAAATTTTTTTAGCTGCGGATTTGCTGGTCGCGTACGCATCTTAAATTTGGAGGGCAGGATGGTAGATTGGCCTCCAGACCCGAATCAATCGAATAATCCCTAGCGCACTCCGGCCCGTTCGGCGTAAGTTTCGGCGATGAGCCCCGGATTTTTTGCCACGGCAATGCCGGCCGCTTCGAGCGCTGCAATTTTATAGGCGGCGCCGCTTTTTTTTCCGGAAACGATTGCGCCGGCGTGACCCATGCGGCGGCCGGGCGGAGCGCTGGCGCCGGCGATGAAGGCCGCCACCGGCTTCTTCACGTGGCGCCGGACGTAGTCTGCGGCCTCCTCCTCCTCCTCGCCGCCGATTTCGCCAACCATGATAATCCCCTCCGTCTCAGGGTCTTCGTTAAAAAGTTGAATCACATCGCGGTGGTTGAGCCCGTGGATGCCATCGCCGCCGATGCCGACGCAGGTGGACTGGCCGATGCCACGGCGCGTGAGCTGCCAGACCGTTTCGAAAGTAAGTGTGCCGGAGCGAGATACAACTCCGACGGAGCCGGGCCGGTGGATGTAGCTGGGCATGATGCCGAGCTTTGTCTTGCCGGGACTAATGATGCCGGGGCTGTTGGGGCCGATGAGCGTGGTGGCCGATTCCCGCAGCCGCTCCCGGACCCGCAGCATGTCCGTAGAGGGAATTCCTTCCGTAATACACACAACAAGAGGAATTTTTGCATCGATAGCCTCCAGAATGGAGTCCGCCGCGCCGGCGGGCGGCACGAAGATCAGCGCGGCGTTCGCGGATTGCTCGTCAACTGCCTCCCGGGCGGTGTCATAGATAGGCACGGCACCGTCGAACTTCTGCCCGCCCTTCCCGGGCCGCAGGCCGGCCACAATTTTCGCGCCGTACTCCAAGCAGTGGCGACTGTGGAATGTGGCCGCCTTGCCGGTGATGCCGGCCACCATAATTCGCGTATTTTCGTCTACCAGAATGGCCATGGCCCGTCTCCTTTACAGTTTCTTTCCCGTCGCCCGCCGCACAAGCTCTCCGAGCGAACGAAGATCTTCCGCAAAAAGGGCTTGCGGAATGGCCTCCCGCAGCATGCGGCGACCCTCCTCGGCGCTGGCGCCTTCCATGCGCACCACCAGCGGTTTTTCCAACTTTCTCCCTTCGAGTGCACCCAGGACCCCTTCCGCCACCATCGTTCCCTTCATAGCGCCGCCGAAGATGTTTATCAGCAGACACTCCACCTGCGAATCGGACAGTAAAATTTTAAAGGCCTCCCGGATGGCTTCGACGGGAGAATTGTCCCCCAGGTCCAAAAAATTGGCCGGTCGAACGCCGAACGCGTTCAGCATGTCCATCGTAGCCATCGCCAGGCCGGCTCCGTTGGTGAGGCAGGCGGCGGTGCCGTCCAGGGCCAGGTAGGTGAGGCCGAACTGGGACGCCCACACCTCCTTCGGATCCTCCTGCTGCACATCCCGTAGAGCGCGAATGTCTTCGTGCCGAAACAGACCGTTGTCCTCGAAGTTGATTTTCCCGTCGATGGCCACCAGACGGCCGGCCGCCGTGAGTGCGAGGGGGTTAATTTCCACCAGCGAGGCGTCCTTCTCCCACAAAATCCGCCACATGCCCCGCAGAGTCGCCGCAAAATCCTCCCGCTGAACATCTTCTCCCAGACCCAGCCGGAAGGCCAATTTGCGAATTTGAAACTCCTCCAGGCCGAAAGTGGGATGGATGTGCTCCCGAAATATCTTTTCCGGACTCCTTTCGGCGAGATCTTCAATTTCCCCTCCCCCATCGCGGGACGCCAGGAGAACGGGCCGCTGGGCCGCGCGGTCAATCAGAATGGAAACGTAGATTTGCGCCTGCGGTTCAATAACTTCCGCTATCCAGATGGCAGTCACCGGTGCGCCGTGTGGCTCATTCTGCTTCGTAATGAGGCGATTACCCAACATGCGGCCGGCCAGTCGGGCGGCCTCTTTCCGGTCGGACACCAGCCGTACGCCACCGCCCTCGAACCCGTCCGCAAAGTGGCCCAGGCCCCGCCCACCCGCATGGATCTGGGCCTTCACGGCATAGCGGGGCTGCGGACCTAGGCGATCCAGGGCCGCCTCGATTTCTCCCGGCGAGAAAATCACTACACCACTCTCCACGGGAACGTCATAGGCGGCCAGCAATGCCTTGGCCTGGTACTCGTGCACCTTCACGGGCCCATGCTAGCTGCGGCCCCTCCGACAGTAAAGGAAAAATGCACGGCAGTCCGCTAAAATTCTGGTGCTCAAGATGGGACTCGAACCCATACGCCTTTCGGCACACGCCCCTCAAACGTGTGTGTCTACCAATTCCACCACCTGAGCACGCGGAAGCAACAGCAACGCTCCCCCGCCGAATGGCAAGAGGGAAAACTCCGCCTTTCCGATCCCGTGCCGCCGGGCCGCAAAAAATTAAGAACGCAAGACCTCGGCGGCCACCTCGCAGCCGATGCCAAAGAGGAGAAAGAGGACGATGCCGATGGCGATGGCGATCCAAAAGCCAGGACCCAGAACGAGATGCCCGCCAATTAGTGCGCCCAGAGTAGCGCTGATGATCACCGACCCGCCCGTGAGTCCCAACTTTCCCACCACCGACAAGATGACAGTCGCGACCTTCCATTTT
>JAITDG010000061.1 GCA_031282685.1 Puniceicoccales bacterium
CCCCATTCGGCGAGGAGCAGCTGCGGGAAGTGGCCCAGGCCGTCGAACAGTTACCCGCAGTCCGCGCGGACATCGGCAGGGGACAGCTGCCCGTGGAGCTATTTTTGGAGCTCCAGGAGCGGGGCGTTTTCCTATTTCCCTCGTCCTGGGCCGATTTGGAAGAAATTAGCTGTGGCTGTCAGGATAAAATTTTGCCCTGCCGGCACATTGCCGCAGTGCTGGTCCGGGTCGGCGCCGCCATCGGCCGCGATCCATTTCTCATCTTCCGTTTGCGCGGCTGCGACCTGCCCGCCATCGCCCAAAAAATCGGGGAGGAGGTTGAGGTGGAGAATCAAAAAATTCCTCAGCTGGAAGAACTATTCCAAAGGGAACCGGCCGAAGAGCCGCCGCCGGCGGAGTCGCCCAGTTCGATTTCCTTCGCCGCCGTGCCGGATCTGATCCGCTCCATCCGGTCCCTGCTCCCGCCCAATCCGCCCTTCTGCAGTCAGAATTTTCGGGAGACGCTGCTGGGGTCCCTGCTCCACTGGAAGCAGTGCATTTGCCCGCCGAAGCGGTCGGACGGGGCGATTTCTGAGATTTCCCTTTCCCGCGGAGAAGTGGCTGATTTCGAAGTGGATCCGCTAGATGGCGAAGATGTCGCGGAAGAGGGCTGGGGGGCGGAACACTTTGCCGACCGCTGGTCCCATTTTTTGGAGGCCCGCTCCTTCTCCGTGCTGCTCAACGGCCGGAAGGAGGTCATCGGCCTGCGGGATGGGAAGGAGTCCATCGACACCTGCGACGATGTGGAAGAGCTGGTTGAGTTTTTGAATGAGGTGCCGGAGGACGTTCGAACTGGCCTGTGCGAAGAGTTGCAATTTATTTCCATTCTGCTAAAATTCACCTACGGCCTCGTCGGCCGGTCCGCCCTGGTGCCCCAACTCCTGCGAAATGGCAGAGATGAGGTCTTCGTGCGCTGGATACCGGCCCTCTTCAACGGCGAAGTGCGGAACATTTTCGCCGCCCTCGCCGCCCGCTGCCCGGAGCGACTTTTTTTGTTCCGGGGGAACCCGCTGCCGCCGGAGGAGCAGGTCCGTTCGGCCGTCGACATGTTCTTCCAGCAGCGCCGGTCTCTCAGCCGACCGAACGTGCTGCGACTCCTGAAAAATGAGGAGCTGGCAGACATTTTTTTCCGCGGCAAGGTCCTCTCTCCGCTGGGGCGGCAGCTGGACGTCGGAGCGGTCCGGGACTGGCTTGCGCCGCTCCACGCCACCGGCGGGAACTGTTACCCGCGCGTGCTCGTGGAGGAGCGGGGCACGGGAAATTTCGTACTTTCCGTTGCCCTGTCCCTCGCCGAGGACCCGCGGCCCGTTCCGTTGGCGGAGGCCCTGCAGCAAGCGAAGGACGAAAATTCTATTTTTTCCGCTCTGGCGCCCATCGTGGGGCAAATTCCGGAAATGGCTCCCATTCGGGACGGGCAGTGGGAAATTCCCGTTCCGCTGGAAAGATTTGGCGAGATTTTCTTCGATGCATTTCCCCGCCTGCGGGCCATGGGCATTGGGGTAGTCCTTCCCGACTCTCTGGCGGAGCTAGAGAACCCTAAGTTGCGTTTAAGCATTGAAATGGAGGAATTTGCCGGCAGCAGCGAGTCCCTCCGCGGGATGCCGGCGCCCCTGCGCTTCGACTGGACGGTGGCGATCGGCGATCGGCGACTGAGCGCAGGGGAGTTCCGGGAGTTGGCGGACGGCGCCGGCACGGTCGTATCTTTCGGCGACAAATATTTGGCCGGAGAAGAGGTGCGGGCACTGCGGCGACAGTTGGAAAAATTACCAAAAAAGATCAGCCAGGGGGCCCTATTCCAGGCCGCCCTCGCCGAGGACATGGAGGGCGCTTCCGTCGATCTGGGGAGGCGCATTTGCTCCTTTCTGGACCAAATGCGGCACTGCGGCCCGGTCCGCCCGCCCGACAACCTGCGGGGTACCCTTCGCCCCTACCAGATCCGTGGCTTTGGCTGGCTCCTGCAGAATGTCCAGCTTGGCTTTGGCAGCATCCTGGCGGACGACATGGGTCTGGGAAAAACTCTGCAGGTGATCGCCCTGGTGCTGCACCTGAAAAATGAAGGGGCGGTCGGTCCCGGCAGTCCGGTGCTGGTGATTGCGCCGACTGGACTTCTAAGCAATTGGCGGAAGGAATTCGAAAAATTTGCGCCTTCGGTCCGCACCGCCATATACCACGGTCCGGAGCGGGGTGCGTTCCCGGCGAACTGCGACGTGCTAATTACTTCCTACGGCTGCAATCGGAGTGATCGGGCTCTGCTGGGCGAGAGGGACTGGTTCTTGGTGGCCATCGATGAGGCGCAGAACATCAAAAATACGACGGCCCAGCGAACTCGAGCGGTGAAGGCCCTGCGGACGGAACATCGAATTGCACTCAGCGGCACGCCCGTGGAAAATCGGCTGCAGGAATATTGGAGTATTTTCGACTTCACTAACTGTGGCTATCTCGGTGGCGCGAAGCAGTTTGAAGCGAAATTTGCACGGCCAATCGAACGCTACGGCGACCGGAGCCGGTTGGAGCTCTTTCAAAGGATCACCGCGCCATTTATCCTGCGGCGACTGAAGAGCGACGGCGCCGTACTGGCGGACCTGCCTCCGAAGATGGAGAGCGACGTCTACTGCTCGCTGACGGCGGAGCAGGTGGCCATCTACAATCGGACCGTGGGGGAATTCATGGGTAAAATCGAGGGCAGCACGGAGATCGGCCGGAGGGGAAAAATTCTGGCGCTGATCAGCGCACTCAAGCAGATCTGCAATCATCCGGCCCAGTTCCAGGGGAGTTCCCACTGCGAAGTATCCCAGTCCGGGAAAATGCAGCTGCTGGAGGAGATTTTGGAGGAAATTTGGGAGAGCGGGGACGGCAAATCGCTCATTTTTACCCAGTACGTGCACATGGGACAGATCATTGGCCAGCTGATGGGGAAAAAATTTCGGATGGAAATTCCCTTTCTCCACGGCGGGCTGCGGCTGAAGGAGCGGGACGGGATGGTGGAGCGCTTCCAGAGCGATCCGGCGGAGAAAATTCTCATCGTTTCCCTGCGGGCCGGCGGCACGGGGCTCAACCTTACCGCCGCAAACAATGTCATACACTACGATCTCTGGTGGAACCCGGCCGTGGAAACGCAGGCGACGGATCGGGCCCACCGCATCGGCCAGAGGCGGGCCGTTACCGTGCGCCGACTCATTTCGGAGGGCACACTCGAGGAGCGAATCGACGAAATGATCCGTGCGAAGAAAGATTTAGCGAATTTGGCAATCGGATCCGGCGAGAGCTGGATCACGGAAATGTCCAACGAAGACATTCGAAGGCTGGTAACACTTTCCCGCGGATCGGATTAGAAATTGGGGCTGACTTCGGCGCGGGGGCCGTGGCAAATGTGATTTTCTCCCCGCTCCCAGAGGACGTCGTTGAGGAGCAGCTTGCATTCAACCGGTCCCTCTCCCTCCCAGCTCCACGTGTCCGGCCCTTCATTTTTTAGCGGAATTCCCCGGTCCCAGCGGAGGCCCGCCCCCCGGCCACGGATGGCCAGCCAATTGCCCCAGCCGACGTTCGCGCGGGCGACGATGCGGAGGCTGGCCGGGTCGATGGCGGAGCAGAGCTTCCCCTCGAACAGTTCGCACTTTCCGGCCTCCCGCAGCAGGCGATGGGTTTCCTGGACGGACCGGCACGGCTCCGGTCCGTCAAATTCTGCCTTAGCGGGCGCTTTTCTGCGGCCCGGGGATCTCTTCGTCTTCCCGTCCTCCACGGCCCCCATTGTAGGGCCAGTGATTTTTTTTGCAATGGGTTTTTGTCCAGGGCCGGCGGAATTGCCGTTGACAGAGCCGGTCCACCGCCCATGGCTGCCAGTCGCGGCGGTGGCTGTAGCTCAGTTGGCCAGAGCATCGGGTTGTGGTCCCGAGGGTCGCCGGTTCGAGCCCGGTCAGCCACCCCAGCGCCGTACGGTGAGAAAAATTTCTGCTGGAGCCGGATGTCAGGATCGAACTGACGACCTTCCGCTTACAAGGCGGGTGCTCTACCGACTGAGCTAATCCGGCGCCGCTGGTACCTGACCGGGGACTCGAACCCCGAACCAATTGATTAAGAGTCAACTGCTCTGCCAATTGAGCTAGTCAGGCGCTACGCCATTTCCTATGGGCCATGGGAAACCGCACCGCAAGCGAAATCGCCGCCCCACGGAACGGAGCCTGTGGTGGCGAGAGGCGGAATCGAACCGCCGACACAAGGATTTTCAGTCCTCTGCTCTACCGACTGAGCTATCTCGCCGAACGACCCCTTCCTGGGCCCGGTCGGGGCCGTGTCAATGTCTTTTGCCGCGGGCTGCGGGAAGTGTAAAATTTTATCGAAGCCGGATAATTTTTGTCCCCGTTCCGCGGCGCGGCGGGAAGATGGGGTCGTGGAGGCCTTTCAAGGTTTTTTCCTCGGCATGTTCGACCTGTGGGAGGGTCCCAGGGATCCCATTACCTTGGAAGACAAGAGAGAGGAAGTTAGCGGGGGGAAGGTCGTTGTCGTCTTCGGCTGCCTGCTCCTTATCTGTGCGGGCATTCTGGGGCTTATCATTTTTTGTGGAATTCCGGCCCTGTGCACCGCTCTCTCCGTCGTGTTTTCGCCCGCCACGCTCCTTTCTCTCTCCGTTTTCCTGATCGCCGTCGGCATTATCGGTCTCTGCGTGAAGGCTTACCACGATATGCCGGCGCCGGAGCCCACCGGCGAGGAATTGGCTATTTCCCTGTGAGGTGCTCTGATAGGCTAGCGCAGCGGGGAGTGCCGCGTCCCTATGGAGGGGAAAGCGCTGCGGGATGGTGGCGGTGGGCAGTGGTTGACAGATTTTCGTCGGGTCCCACGCTCCAACTGGTCCGATGGTGCGTCGTCGCTATTCTATGTGGCTTCTGGTCGGGCTCTTTTTTCTTTGCCTGCTGGGCGCGTGGCTTTTCCCGAGTATTCTCCGGCAGAGTGCGAGAAATACCCTCCAGGAGCTGCAGGCGCCTATCTGGTATGGCGCAGACGGCCTCCACCGGGTCCTTGCCGCCGGCTCTCTCCGGGCCCAGTCAAGGGAGTGGCTCGAGCGGCAGCTGATAGATCTTTCCCGCGGCCTCGCCTGGGAGCGGCTTCGGGACCGAGTCGTGGCCAGCGGTGGAGCTCTGTGCGGTCCCAATTTGGCCGTCGGTGCAGGTTCGCCGGGTTTCCGCGTTCTCTATGGCCGCGTCCTGCGCCGCGATTCCAAGGCCTGGTGGCGGGAGGTGCTGCTCTCCGTTGGGGAGAAGGACTCCGTGCGGGAGGGTACGGCCCTCGTTTGCGGTGACCACTTGGCCGGGAAAGTGCTGGCCACATTTCCGCACCACAGCGTGGGTCTGCTGGTTACGGATCCGCGCTTCCGCACCATTGTTCACGCATTCGCCGACGGGCGGCCGCTGGTCTACGAAGGCGTTGCCCAGAGCGGATTTGGTCCACCAATCGGCCGCATATCCTGTGTACCGGGGGAATTGCACGCTTCCCAGTCGGAGCCGCTGCAGATCGTGACTTCTTCTCTCAGTGGCACTTACCCAGACGGCGTTGCGGTGGGCACGGTGGTGGAGCTCCATCAGAGCAGCGACGGCATATTCCAGGAGGGACTGGTAAGTTTATATCCTCAGCTGGCCGGCATTCGGGAACTCGTCCTACTCCTCCGCGAGGAGCGCTAAATCTAGCTGTCACCGGCAAACGGGCGGAGACGGAAAAATGGCGGCAGATTGAGATCCTTTCATTTCACGATCACACTCAACCACAACCGAATGGAGCGAAGTCCCGCAGTGACGTTCGCCGATTTGAGGTATCTCTAACACTTTCTCTGTGGCTTCAGTATCTGTCATCTTTTTCGTACTTTTGTGTAAGCTCACTCCGACGTCAGGTCCCATTGTCTTCGGCGCCGTCGCGCTGGGGAAGCGATTTTTTTGAGAATTTTCCAAAAATATTTAGGACCGGGCACGGATGGGTTGCCCTTTTGGGCAGCTCGCACGCATCGTATGGCGGTTAAAGCTTCAACCGTAGTTTCATAGTGAAATTCCACAATCTTCACCGGGTGGGAGAGTTTTTTTGCTTCAGATTTCCATCTCGTCCGTCCATCCGGTTTCTCCGCAGAGATTGCGCATCTTGCACTCCAAACGAGAAGGCAGGTCGCGGGAGAAAATTCGGCTGCCACGGTGGGAATGGCAACTTTCGGCAACAGGGCGAACGCCATCCGTTCGGCGGGCTACCTTTACCGGGAGAGGCTAAGGCGAAATTTTGGGACCGGTTGGCATTTTACAGCGGTCCCTTTCGGAAAACTTCCCCATCCCTTTTAGGGGGCGAATTCTACCATCCTTCTCGGGGATTTATTCGTCCCAGTCTTACTCTGCGGCGGAAGATTTATCCATGGAGTGCGCATAAGTCGGGGCGGCCTGTGGTTCATTGCGGGCATAGATTTTTTCCGTTGCAGCTGCGTTAATGGTAATCAAATCTGCGCGGCTAGTGGCTTTCTCCAGTAGAAATTTTTCCCCTAAAAAGAGGAAGATTATGCAATTAAATAGGCACTGACTAAATGGCTCTTCGCAAGCGAATGCAATTTCCCCTCGTTCGTTAAAACTTCTCATTACTAAGCTTAGAGCTCTCATTTCTCGCACAATGAGCTCACTCACCATAACGCTATTTCTGTTCGCAAATGGAGATGTCGTTGATGAGGTTGATGTGTGGGCACCACCCCCTTCCGGATTAGTGAGCCGATCCGGCAGTTTCTGGTCCGGCGGAACTAGATAGTAAAATCTGCTTTCTCCGTCAAAGGCCAGATGGGAACCGCATTCGTCGGTGGACTTATCCTCAGACTTTGGACTGCTGGCCGACGTTCTCATTGTTTTAGTCAGCAGGGCGAAAAGAGCGGGATTGGTGTAGCAGGCGGGCGGAAAAGCAAATCCCAATAGGCTTTCATATCTAACAATCGCTACCGCCCTATGAATTATTCCCCAAAGGCTGAGCGAATCCCTTACTTTGCTCGGATCACCTTCCTCTCCCAAAATTTTTTTGAGATCTTCCACTAAAACACTAAAGGAGAATATCTTGCAGGACGGATGGAACCGCCGATTAAGTTCGAGCAACAATTCAGGCGGTATAGCTACGGAATGTGTCGAATTTGGCATCTCATCAATTAAATTGCAAACGATTTCCCCGTGATCATTGCAGCAGTGACGACTGACTTGGTGCGCAGGCACTTCCGCTAGGGTTAGAACGTGCAACCCAGATTTAATTTCATAGAGTCGGGAAAACCTAGGCTTGAACACCAGCCCCGTTCCCATATTTGGTAAATCTGTTCCTCTGCTGCCGTTGAAGCAAAATGTGACTCTTCTAGTGTCCATAGCATTCGTCTTGGGCAAGGATTGGGCCTGTCGACAAAATTTTTACGCATACAGGCAAAACTAACTCGGCCGCAATGTGAAAAGCATGGTAATTTTTTTTGGCGGGCCCTTTTTATCTTTTGCCGCTTCTGCTGGCGGAATGCGTATGGCGTGCTGCCGAAGGAGGAATTTATCCTAGGTTAGGGTCAAACTGCCACCCAGAATCGCATAGCTGTGGGTAGTGCTGGCGCCCTCCTGGGTACCCTGCACGCGGCGCAGTACGGCCGGCGACAGAGTGAAGACGCTCTGCGTCGGGCCCTCGCTAACCAGCGTGACGGTGCCCTCCAGGTCCAACAGTCCGGCGCCGTGGCTTAGGAGGAAATCCGTCGCGGCCGCCACGGACTGGTGGCGGCGCAGGACGGAAAATTGCAGCTCCGTGCGCCGGTTACCCCTATCGATGGGCGCTGCGAAGGCTCCCCGCAGGGCTGTGGCAATCTGCACCGCTCCGGTCACTTCCAAACTGATGGCAAAGGGCTCCTCTTCCGCGTCCAATCCGCCCGCCAGGGCCAAATTTCCGAATAGTAATTTCACGACTCCTCCCCGCCGTTTGGTTGCAGAAATGCCTGTGCGAGAAAGCGGAGCTCGATTTCCAGGCGGGTGCTCTCCGGAAAATTCTCCGTGATGGTCCAGGGCCGCTCTCCGGCGGGCACTAGGCCGTAGCCCAAATCTCCCGCGGCCAGGCCTGTGCCGGACAGGATCCGATGCACGCACTCGGCCACTTCCAGGGCCCTCCGGGATCCGCGATTTGTGCCAATATCTTCCACGACTCTCACTTGCAGTTCTACGCACACGTCGCAGGGCTGGGGCGATCCTCCCCGAAAGCGAAGGGGGAGTGGCGGGAGTACGACGGCGCAGATGCCGAGCGGCTCCCGGCCGTAGACCCGCAGCGCGCTGGCCAGGTCACTGCTCCGGTAATTGACCACTTCCAGGCCCGCCAGATCCCGATGGCTGCGGAGTCTCTCGTAGGCGCACTCTTGTAGATTTTCCAAAACGCTATCCATCTCAGAGCCCTCCCAGCTGGCCGCTCCGGATGGGGCAGGGCCGGTAGCGGAGGCAGCGGACGGGGTTCCCCGGCAGCGGCACCGGATCCGTCGGACAGCTCACCTGCAATTCACCCCGTTCCACCCGCCGCAGCCGCAGTCGGGCCGTTTCTGCGGCCCGCACCTGGTCCGCCGTGAGCCGCAGGGCCGGTAGCCGCCCCTGCAATTTCTCCAGTAGTAGGGCACAGGCGTCGGACCAGAGCTCCTCCGGCACCTTTTCCGCGTCCGCGCTCAGGGGCGCCGTCCGCCCAGTCCGGACGGCGGCCCGCACCTGGGCCAGCACGGACTCCAGCAGCTTGGGGAGCGGATTTTCCCCGCCACGGCCGGCCGCCGCCTCCAGCAGATTGTCCAGCTGGTCCGGCACCATATGATCTTCCAGGTCTTTTACTTGTAGTTTTTTCCATCCGGTCATGGGCCGTCCTCCCTTTCTAGTGGCACTGCCGCCTATTCCTCGAATTCGCCCTCCGTGACCGCGATGTGGCGGATGCCGAGCGGCGAAGTGACGATGATGTTGCTGTAGTGCTCGACGGTGATGTCCGTGTACTTGGAGTGCTCCTCCAAATAGACGCGGAAGTTGTTGCCGTCGAATGGTGTGACGAACCGTTTGATGTTGGCCGGCTCATCCTTGATGATCTCGTTCTGGGCACTGAAGAGGTAAATCCCGTTGCCCACGATGGGAGCCTTCGCCGCCGCCGTGCTCTGGTAGCGGGCGCCGAAAACTCGCACCGCGTCCACGAAGAGCTTCCGGGCCAGCTCCTCCAGATCCATGTTGGCCGCCCGCTGGGCCGCCGCGCCGTTCTGGCCGTCGTAGACGTTGGCTCGCACGTCCCAGGCGCCTTCGCCGAAGAGGATGCGATTGGGGCGAATGCCGGCCTCGTT
>JAITDG010000009.1 GCA_031282685.1 Puniceicoccales bacterium
GTCGGACAGCCTTTCTACTGGCCCCATGAGAGCGCTGGTCCGGACGCAGGGAACGCAGGTTTGGGTGGAAGAGGGGAAAATTTTATGCCTTAACCGCTTCCCCGGGAAAGAGGTCGGGGACAGCCTGGAGCTGAACGAGGTGCTGCTGCTGGGCGACGGCGAGGGGGCGAAGGTGGGCACACCGCTGCTGGCCGGGGCGAAGGTGACGGCCAAGCTGCTGGCCAACGGTCGCGGGAAGAAGGTGCTGGTTATGAAGCGGCTGCGCCGGAAGGGGGCCCACAAAAAGCGGGGGCACCGGCAGGAGCTCAGCACCATACAAATTGTCACTATCGAGGGCTAGCTAGATGGCACATAAGAAGGGTCAGGGTACGTCTCGGAACGGCCGGGACAGCAAGGGACAGCGCTTGGGCGTGAAGAAGTTCGGCGGCGAGCGGGTGCGGGCCGGCAATATTCTCATGCGGCAGCGGGGGACTAAAGTTCACCCCGGCAAGGCCGTGGGCCGCGGCCGAGATTTTACGCTCTGTGCCCTCTCCGACGGCGATGTTGTTTGGGACCGGATTCACCGGCGCGTGTCCGTGTCTCCCGCCGCAGAGTGAGAGCCGTGGGCCGCCGAAGGATGACCGTCGCCGGTCGCACCTGCCTGTTCGACAGTCTGCGCCTCTGCTTCCAGGGCGCGCTGGACTCAGTGTTCCTCTCCGTTGCACTCCTGATTGCCCTCCGCTTTTTCCATGCGCCGCTCGCCTGCAGGGGCCTACTCTCTTGCCTGGCCTGGGTCGGCGCCCTGACGACCCCGTTCCTCGTCCGCCTCTTCGCCTCCACGGGACTGCGGGCCGCCCGGCTTGCCGCTCTGGTCTTTGCCTTGACGGCCATTTTTCTGGCCTGTGCCGCCCTGGCCCGATCGCTGACTTTCTACGTCCTCAATATTGCCATCGCCAGCGTATTTTTTCGATCCGAAGGCGCCTTCCTGTCCCGAATTTACGGCGACAACTACTCCCCCGACCGGAGGGGTTCCCTGATGGCTCCCGGTCTCATTCTTACCGCCTTGATGGCCATTGTCTTTTGCCGCTACAGCGGCTCTGTCCTGGACCGGAGCCTGGAGAATAGCCGAATCGTCCTGCTGGCGGCCGCCGGCTGCGCCCTCCTCTGTGCCTTTGCCCTCCTGCCCATCCCGTCTACGCCCCTCTGGAAGGGGAAAAAAGGCCCACGGGAGAGCTACTTCGCGCTTTTTGTCCGGAATCCGCTTTTTACGAAAATGTCCCTCTACTTCACGCTCGTGGGCTTCGCCTATCAGATGTTAATACCGATGCGGGTGGAACATCTGGCCGACTGCCGCCGCGGGTGGAACTGGGACAACTCTTCGCTAATGCTCCTGGCCTGGGTCATCCCCAGCATCGCCCGCGTCCTCTGCACGCAGCCCATCGCCCTTCTCTTCGATCGGCTTAGTATCATTGCCACGCGGCTTACCGTGAATGCCCTATTCCTCGCCGGCATTTTGCTTTTCTTTGAGAGCCAATCCTTTCCATTCCTTGCCGCCGGATCCGCACTGCTGGGGGCCGCCATGGCCGGCAGCTACGTCATGCACAACCTTTGGCTGACGAAAGTCGTTCCATTGGAAGATCTTCCAGCCTATACGGCCCTCTATCTGCTGCTGACCGGCATCCGCAGCGTACTGGCCCCGGCCGTCTCCTACGGACTGCTCGCGTTTGGAACCGCGGTCAGCTCCGGCCGCGTGGCCGTAATTTTACTAGTCATTGCCTCCTGGGGATTTTGGTCTCTCCGCCGGGATTTGGCTGCCCGCTAATTTTCCCATGGGCCAGGTCGCCGATCTCCTCCGGTCCCTCGCCGTTCGCCCGTCCAAGGCGTTGGGGCAAAATTTTCTCGTCGACGGCGCCGTCGCCCGGCGGAGCGTCGCCGCCGTCGGTCCCGGCGATCGGGTGGTGGAGATCGGTCCCGGCCTCGGGGCACTGACGGAGCGGCTGTTGGAGACCGGCGCGGAGGTCCACGCCATTGAGTTGGACTGGCGCCTCTTTGCCTTTCTCCGGGCGGGTCTGGCGGAGCGGTTTCCGGGAAAACTTTTTCTAATTCAGGGAGATGCGGTAAAATTGCCCCGGGCGGATCTGTCGGAAGGGGACCGGGAACCCTATGCCGTTGTGGCTAATTTGCCCTACGCCATCACAAGTCCTTGGTTGGACGCGCTTTTACAGCAGCCCCTGCCGCAGTCGATGGTCCTGCTGGTCCAGTTGGAGGCGGCGGATCGGATTCTGGCTCCGGAGTGCTCTAGAGATCGAGGAGCCATCGCCGTACGCGTGGGTAGTGCGTTCCAATGCGTTGAACTCCACCAAATTGCCCCCTCCTGCTTCTACCCGCGGCCCCGCGTGCGGTCGGCCCTCCTGCGGCTGTGCCGCCGACCCGACCCGGTCCTATTTTCCTCGCCGGCCCGTCGGATCCTACGTCACTGCTTCCATGTGCGACGCAAGCAGTTGCGCACTTCCGTGGCCGCCATCGGCGATCCGGCCCTCCGTCCGCTGGCGGAACGCTGGCTGGCGGAGCTCCAGGGGGCGGGAGTGGATCCGCTCGCCCGGCCGGAGGACCTTTCCGTGGACAATTGGCGTAGGTTGGAGGAAATAAATTTTCATTTACAGAGCCCGGCGGCGGACGCAAAATCTGCCCGCGGCTCCCCTTGGTAGAGTTTTGGCTAGGCGCTTGGGAAGCGCACCCCTGGAGATTGCGGATAAACTTCCCTCCCCCACTGAAAAGAGGGCCTCACCCGACAAAGGTACACCCGCCGTTGGCCGATATTTTCGCCGGCCATTCGTTCGAGCTATTTTCGGCCCGAAGCGGACGAAGGTGCAGAGCACGGATACTAAGCGCATTCCTCCCGGCCGTTCCGTCACTGTAAAAATCACTGGGGGACTAGGGAATCAAATGGCGCAGTATGCCCTCTATCGCACTATTCAGGAGAAGATCGGGCATTTTTGCGGCCCATGCAAAATCACAAGTCCCACGGACATTCTAGGCACTTCCAACTCAACCATTTTCGGACAAAACTACAGTACGTGCCGAATGGCTCGGCGGCCGGCCGGCGTATTAGGAAGTGCTCCTGGAGCGTGGGCGAAGCCGAAGCTCTAGAGGCTGGCCGTGTCGTGGAAGAATTTTCCCCGGAAGATAGGGCCTACGAGCTTATTGATTTTTATCAGCCGGGGAAGTGCTTCGGCCGGATACGGAAGCAACTTTTGGAGGAATTTGAGCCGAAGGATCCGCTTGGCGAAAGGAACGAGGAGATGCTGGCTCGCATTCGGGAGTCGGCGGGAGCAGTTTGCGTCCACGTGCGCCGGGGAGACTACTTGTGCTACCAGCTGTCCGGAAGATTCCCCGTGCAGTCCGCAGAATTTTTTCACGGGGCCGGAAAAATTTTTGAGGAAAAGGTGCAGAATCCGCATTTTTTCGTGTTTTCCGACGACATCGGATGGGCGCGGGAAAACCTTCACTTTGAGAGCCCCTACACATTCGTGGACATCAATTCCGAAGAAGAAAGTTGGAAGGATATAGTTCTTATGATGAACTGTAAACATTTTTTGACGAGCGTTAGCACTTTCAGCTGGTGGGCGGCCTGGCTGGGGCAGGATCCGAATAAAATTGTCATTATCCCCGCAAAGTGGCCGTTTTTGGGTAAAAATTTGAAGTTATTTTTCGATGAAGATTGGATTCAAATTAGCGAAAGCGGTGAGATTGTAGATGACTCTCAGAGAAGTCAATGAACCCTAGGCGTAGGTGCGCACTGGTCCCCGATTTCGCCCGGCCGGCCGTGGAGGGAGGCGTAGATGCCGTTCGCTGTGGCCAGCAGTTCGCTGTGGCTGCCGCTCTCCGCCACACGGCCGTCCCGCAGCACCAGAATGCGGTCCGCATTTGCCACGGCGCTGATGCGGTGCGCGACGATGAACACCGTCCGGTCCCGGGTGAGGTTGTCCAGCGCCCGACGAACGATTGCCTCCGACTGAATGTCTAGCGCGCTAGTGGCTTCGTCGAGAACGATAATGGGCGCATTTTTCAAAATGGCCCGGGCGATGGCCACCCGCTGCCGCTGCCCGCCGGAGAGCAGCACTCCCCGTTCGCCGACCTCCGTATCCAGCCCATTGGGTAGGGTTTGCACGAATTCTCCCAGCAGGGCGGCCTCCACCGCGGCCCCCAGCTCCGACTCGCTCGCCCGCGGATTGCCCAGCAAAATGTTCCCCCGGAGTGTGCCCGAGAACAGAAAATTGTCCTGAAAAACGATGGCGATGCTTTGCCGCAGGTCGCCAATCGGAATTTGGCGGATGTCCCGGCCGTCGATGGCGATTGTTCCGGCGCTGACGTCGTAGAGGCGGAGCAGCAGGTGGATGAGAGTGCTCTTGCCGCAGCCCGAGTGGCCCACGATGCCAATTTTTTCTCCGGCGGCCACGGACAGGGCCACGCCTCGCAGTACGGCCCGATCCGGTCCATAGGAAAAGTGCACGTCGCGGAACTCGATGCCCTTCCGGAGCGCCAGCGGCTGCGGATCGGTTGCTGGCTGCTGCTGTGGGCACTGGAGAATTTCGCAGACCCGCTCCGCCGCAAGGAGGGACCCCTGCAGGGCGGCGACGTTGGCGCCGATGCCCTTAATCGGCGTGTAGAGGAGCAGTAGAGCGGCCACGAAGGCGACAAAGCTGCCGCTGCTCATGAGTCCCGCAGTGACCAGATAGCTGCCCAGCCCCAGCACGCCGGCCAGACCGACGGAGACGATCAAGTGCATGGCCGGAGAGGGCCAGCTGGAGTGGCGCGCCATGCGGAGAGAAAGGCGGAACATTTTTCCCATGAGCTCACCGTGCTGTTTTTCCAGCTGTCCCTGTAAGTTGTAGGCGGCGACGGTGCGGTTACCGACGCAGCATTCGTTGCAAAAGACAGTTTCCGCCGCCCCCGACGTCTGATTTATGCCAACTAAATTTTTCATTTTGCGGCGCACGAAGCGGAGCGGGTAGAAAGCGATGGCCACGAAGGCGACGGCGATGGAGGCCAGCCACCAGGAATTGTAAAGGAGTACGATTACAAGAGATAGCGAGGAAAAGAGCCGAGTCAGGAAAAAGCGGGCATTCAGGATGAACCCGCTGCAAGCCGTCGAAGCGTCCGTGGAAAAGCGCAGGAGCACCTGGCCCGAGTCCGTCCCATCGAAATAGGCGCTGCTGCGGAAGAGGAGTCGGCGGATGAGTTGTTTCTTAGTGTCAAAGGTGATACGGTTTCCCACCCAGGCATTCAGGTAGGATGAGAAATAGATGCAAACTCCTTGTACGGAGGTGAATAGTACGATTAGAAGTGGCACGTTGGCGGCAAAGGCGATGTTCTGTCGGGCTATGGCTCCATCGATGCAGGGACGGAGGAAGGCGGCGATGGCGGCGTCGAGTGCGCCCACGGGAATTGTAAGTAACATCCCCAGTAGCGCGAACCAGCCATAGGGCCGCAGCGCCCGCCAGAAAAATTGAAACAGCGTCCGATTCACGGCAGTTCGCTAGGGAACCGGATCCCCGCTGGCAATGCCATTGCGCAGTCAGCGGAAACGGCATCTACGCGCACTTCGGCCGAGCAGAAAGGTAAAAAATAGAGCGAAAAAGTTTTATTTTTTACCCTATGCATACTTATTGAATGTGCGTAAAACCAGTCAAAGCAGACGCCCTCGCCGGCGCCATGGTAGATGATCTGTATCCGTAGTGGCGCCCCCGGTCACATTTACGGAGTTTGGCTGCGCAACTTATTCAAGCCCAAGCAGTAAAGAGTAATTTCTTTCGAGTCAGGGCGGGGTCCCTTCGACAGATCTCGATCCGGCCGGACGGAATCCCGCCGGACTGGGGAGCTGCCGGAAGCGGAAATTGGCCGGTTGCGGCGCGGTTCTCCCCAAAGGAGGATGCGGCGTAAACGGAGCCAACGCAGTTCGGTCGAAGGAAATTTTTGGGGAAGGCTCTCCGTAGAAAGGGCCATGTCCCGCCCGCTCCGCGAACCCTTTTTTCTTCCCTACCAGTCCCGCTGGATCCGGGACAATTCCCCGCTAAAGTTGCTGGAGAAATCCCGCCAGGTGGGCATGTCCTGGGCCAGCGCCTACCGGCTCGTGCGACTCCATGCCCTCCGTGGCCGGCGGTTGGACAGCTGGGTATCCTCCCGCGACGAGCTGCAGGCGAAGCTTTTCATCGGGGACTGTCGCGCCTTTGGCACGCTGCTGGACGGCGTCGGCCACCTGCTCGGGAAAAAGGCCCTAGCCAAGGAGATCCGCACCTCTTCCCTCTCTTTGCCGTTCGCGAACGGCAGCGCCATCCACTCCCTTTCCTCCAGTTCGGACGCTCAGGCCGGCAAGCGGGGCAGTCGCGTGCTGGACGAATTCGCCCTCCACTGCGACCCGAAATTGCTCTATGCCATTGCATTGCCTGGAATTACCTGGGGTGGCCAACTGGAAATCCTCTCCACTCACCGGGGTGCGGGGAATTTTTTTAACGGCCTCGTCCAGGAGGCCCGCTGCGGCGGGAACCCGAAAAATTTTTCCCTCCACCGGGTGACGTTGCAGGACGCCCTCGAGCAGGGATTTTTGAAAAAACTCAAGGGCAAATTGCCCCCCACGGACCCGCGGCAATTTCTGGATGAGGCCCAGTACTTTGACTACGTCCGCCGCTCCTGTCCCGACGAGGCCACCTTTCGCCAGGAGTACATGTGCCAGCCGGAGGACGAGGCCGATGCCTTTCTGCCCTACGAGCTTATCGAAAGTTGCGAAATGGCGGAGGGCGAGAAGTGGGCGGGCCCGACCGAGGAGCTGGCCCTCGACGGCCCGGCCTATTTGGGCGTAGATTTGGGCCGTAGCCGGGACTTGAGCGTTTTTTGGCTGCTGGAGCGGCGGGGGACCATCTGCTGGACGAGGAGGGTAGAGTGCCTCCGGGGCAAGACTTTCACCGAACAGGAGCGGCTGCTGGACTACTTTCTCCGCCTCCCCCGACTGGTGCGGGCCTGCGTGGACTGCACCGGCATGGGGCAGCAGTTCACCGAGAGGGCCGTAGAGCGATTCGGGAAATTCCGTGTGGAGGGCATCGTTTTTACGGCGGCTGCGAAGGAGTCTCTCGCCCTGGGCCTGCGGGCCGCCTTCGAACGGAAGGAGTTACGCATCCCACCGGACCGGGCCGTCCGGGCAGATTTGCATTCGATCCGCCGGGAAAGTACCCTGTCCGGCCACCTGCGCCTGGCCGCCGATCGGACCGGTGCCGGTCACGGGGACCGTTTTTGGGCCCTCGCTCTTGCCATCCACGGCGCTGTCCACGGCCGCCCGGGCCGAGAGTCCGCTATCCAAACCCTTAGCTGCGGCCGCCGGCCGTTCCCGCTCACATAGACGTGTTCCTTGGAACAGTTCTGTTCCACGTGGGACAGAAAAATTCCCGCTGATTCGCCGGCCGCGCGGGCCGGGGAAATTTTTTTAGCAAAATAACTAATTCCCCAAGAGTCACTTGTGTGAAAATCGTTTTTTCTTTCCCCTTTGGAAGGGAAATTGCTATATCGGTGGAGGATGGGCGAACAAAAGAAAAACGCGGGCAAAATCCTAGGGATTGACCTGGGCACGACCAATTCGTGCATGGCGGTGATGGAGGGCGGCAAGGCCGTCGTCGTCCCAAATGCGGAGGGGGCAAGGACAACTCCTTCCGTGGTGGCCTTTACGAAGGCCGGGGAGCGGCTCGTGGGACAGGCGGCCAAGAGGCAGGCCATCACGAACCCGCGGAACACGATTTTTTCCATAAAGCGGCTCATCGGCCGAAAGCGGTCCGAGGTGGATCGGGAGGCGAGCTACCTGCCCTATAAGATCGTGGACGGCAAGAACGGCGACGCGGCGGTGGAGGTGCAGGTGGGCTCCGAGAGCAAGCGTTTCTCGCCGGAAGAAATTTCTTCTATGATTTTGGCCAAGCTCAAGGCGGACGCGGAGAAGTACCTGGGCGAGACCATCACAAAGGCGGTCATCACGGTGCCGGCCTACTTCAATGACTCCCAGCGGCAGGCCACCAAGGACGCGGGGCAAATCGCTGGACTGGAGGTGCTGCGCATCATCAACGAGCCGACGGCCGCCTCCCTCGCCTACGGGCTGGACAAGAAAAAGGAGGAGAAAATCGCCGTATATGACTTAGGAGGTGGAACATATGACATTTCCATCCTGGACATTGGCGACGGGGTTTTTGAGGTAAAAGCCACCAACGGCGACACGCACCTGGGCGGCGACGACTGGGATGAGGCCATCATCCAGTGGTTGACGGAAAATTTTCGGGCGGAAAGCGGAATCAATTTGCGTAGCGATCCCATGGCTCTCCAGCGGCTTAAGGAGGAGGCGGAGAAGGCAAAAATTGCCCTGTCCTCTTCCCAGGAGACGGACATAAACTTGCCATTCATAAGTGCCGACGCCTCAGGGCCAAAGCACCTAAATGTGCACCTGACCCGTTCCCAGCTGGATCAGATTTGTGGGAAATTAGCGGAGCGGACGGTGGCGCCATTCAATGCGTGTTTAAAAGATGCGGAAATTTCGGTCGATAGCATCGGGGAAGTGGTGCTGGTGGGCGGCATGACCCGCAATCCGCAGGTGGTGGAGACGGCTAAGAAACTCACCGGCAAGAAGCCGAACCAGGGAGTGAATCCGGACGAGGTGGTGGCCGTTGGGGCCGCCATTCAGGGGGGCGTGCTGGGGGGAGAAGTGCACGACATTTTACTGTTAGATGTTACTCCGCTGACACTTGGCATCGAGACGGCCGGCGGGGTCTGCACGGCTATGATCGAGCGCAACACCACCATCCCGTCCCGTAAGAGCCAGGTATTTACCACCTACGCCGACGGCCAGACGGGGGTGGACATCCACATCCTGCAGGGCGAGCGGCCCATGGCCTGCGACAACAAGAGCTTGGGCAACTTTCGGTTGGACGGGATCCCCATGGCGCCCCGGGGCGTGCCGCAGATCGAGGTCACCTTCGACATCGATGCCAACGGCATACTCAACGTCACGGCAAAGGATAAGGGCTCCGGCAAGGAGCAGCGGGTGACAATTACCAGCGGCTCTGGCCTTACGGATGCGGAAATTGAAAAACTGCGGAAGGACGCGGAGGCCCACGCCGACGAGGACCGGGTTCGGAAGGAGAAGGCGGAGGCGCGGAACCAGCTGGACACCATGGTCTACCAGGTCGGAAAGCAGCTGGAGGAGCTGAAAGACAAATTCACCGACGAGGACCGCCAGTCCGTGCAGGGGGCCGTCGACAGCGCTAAAAAGGTGCTAGAAAATAGTGAAGCCTCCGCGGCGGAAATGAATGGGGCCCGAGAGACGCTCTCGAAGGCCATGCAGGCGGTTTCTCAAAAAATCTACGCCCAAACCAGTTCCGGTCCGGGGGCGGCTTCCGGCCCGCAGGGCGCTGCGACCGGTCCGGGCCCCGGCTTCGGATCTGGCAACCAGAGCGGTCCGGCGAGCGACGGCGGCGTTGTGGATGCGGACTTCGAAGTCGTGGACGGCGACAAGAAGTAGAGAAAATCTATGGACAGGGAAAAATTCTCCCGCTAGCGCTAGCGCCGGCGGGGAACCACAGAGCATTTCGGGAGAGATTCCGGGTGGACTTTCCCGGGGAGGAGAGAAGTATGAGTAAAAAGATGAAATTGGTTAAACCACTAGGGGATAGAGTGTTAGTGCGAAGGAGGAAGGAGGCGGAGCAGATTAAGGGCGGCATCGTCATACCGGACACTGCTAAGGAGCAGTCCCAGGAGGCCGAGGTGATCGCTCTGGGAAGCGGCAAGGTCTACGACTGCAAGGATGGTTGCGCTTCCGGCAAGCAGATTGAATTCGAAGTGCGAGTCGGGGACAGAGTGCTCATTAGTCGCTACGGCGGGAACGAGTTCAAAGTGGATGGGGAAGAGTACGTAATTTTACGGCAGAGCGACATCTTGGGCGTGCTGGCTGGAGCGGCCGAATCCTGTAGCTGTGGTTGCTGCGGAGACTGTTAAATTTTTGGAGTAGAAAGAAATGGCTAAGCAATTGATTTTTGACGAAGAAGCGCGGAAGAGGATTATGCGGGGCGTGGAGCAGTTGGCTCGGGCCGTGAAGGCAACGTTGGGGCCGAAGGGCCGCAATGTGCTGATCGACCGCAAGTTCGGCGCACCGACTGTCACGAAGGACGGCGTTACGGTGGCCAAGGAGATCGACCTGGAGGATCCCTTCGAAAACATAGGCGCCCAAATGGTTCGCGAAGTGGCTTCGAAGACCGCAGACAGCGCCGGCGATGGTACCACGACGGCGACGGTCCTGGCGGAGGCGATTTTCCGGGAAGGTCTCCGAAACGTGGCGGCCGGGGCTAACCCCATCTACGTGAAGCGCGGCATCGACCGGGCCGTGGAGGCGGGCGTGGCGGTTTTGAAGAAAAATTCCAAGCCGGTGGAGAGCCAGGAGGAGATCCGGCAGGTGGCCACCGTTTCCGCCAACTGGGATGAGGAAATCGGACGTATCATCGCCAATGCCATGGAGAAAGTGGGCAAGGACGGCACGATCACGGTGGAAGAGAACAAGGGCATCGAGACCACGTTGGAGGTGGTGGAGGGCATGCAGTTCGACAAAGGCTACCTAAGTCCCTATTTTGTAACCAATTCCGAGTCCATGGACTGCTCCCTCGATGGCGCCTACGTGCTGATTTCGGAGAAGAAAATCAGTTCCCTCAATGACCTCCTGCCGATTTTGCAGGCCGTCGCCCAGTCCGGCAAGCCGCTGCTCATCGTGGCCGAGGACGTGGACGGCGAAGCGCTTGCCGCGTTGGTGGTGAACAAGTTGCGCGGCACTCTGCAGGTTTGTGCGGTCAAGGCACCCGGCTTCGGTGACCGTCGCAAGGCCATGCTGGAGGACATTGCCATCCTCACCGGCGGCAAGTGCATCAGCGAGGACCTGGGCATCAAACTGGAAAACGTGCAGCTGTCGGATCTGGGTCGGGCCAAGCGGATTTCCGTGGACAAGGAAAATACCACCATCGTGGAAGGCGCCGGCTCGCCCGACGGCATAGAGGGACGTATCAAGGTACTGCGGAAGCAGATCGAAGATGCGTCCTCCGACTACGACCGGGAGAAGCTGCAGGAGCGGCTTGCCAAGCTGTCCGGTGGAGTGGCCGTGATTAACATCGGCGCTGCGACGGAGCCGGAGATGAAGGAGAAGAAGATGCGCGTGGAGGATGCCCTCCATGCGACCCGTGCGGCCGTGGAAGAGGGCATCTCTGCCGGCGGTGGCGTGGCTCTGCTCCGCATGGCCGGCGCCATCGAAGAGCTCCAACATCAACTCACCGGTGACGAGCGCATTGGCGCGCAGATCGTCCGGCGGGCCATCGAGGCGCCGCTCCGGGAACTTTGCGCAAACGCCGGCGTGGAGGGTGCGCTCATCGTACAGGAGGTGCTGGGCGAATTGGCGGCCATGGGCTATAACGTGGCTACGGGGAAGATGGAAGATCTGATCAAGGCCGGCGTCGTCGACCCCACCAAGGTCACCCGTTCGGCCCTGCAGAACGCCGCTTCCGTTGCGGCCCTGCTCCTCACCACCGAGTGCGTGATCGTCGACAAGCCGGAGGAGAAGCCGGCGGCGGCTGGAGGCGGAATGCCCGGCGGCGGAATGGATTACTAGTTCCAAAAAAATAATTATTGTCGTTGCGGCCGGAGCTTCGAGCTCCGGCTTTTTTGCGGACGGTATGGCCTGGCTGGCGGCAGAGTAAAAGCTTGCTTCGAGCAGTTGGGGTCGAGTTTAGAAAAAATTAATGGGCAGCTGAACGAAGCAAAGCAGAGGCTGAAAAATCGATCGCTGGACGAAAATGAGCGGAGGCTCGTGGAGAAAGAAATTAAAGATCTGGAAGGCAAAAAAGAGCAGTTAACCGTTAAATTAAGTCAACATAGCCAACATATTAAAATAAGTCGGGATCTCTCCGGCAAGGGGGATGCCAGGAGCTTCGTTCTTGATTTATTGCGCCTGCAGGATGTGACGGATATGGATCCGGAAATGCAAAGGCGCGCTAGATCGGAATATAGGGAAGCCGACGTGCCGCAGCTGAAATCCGAAGCGGCCTTAGCCATACGGGAAAAGGTCGGAGAAATTCTGAGCGCTCTTCCATTCGACGTGGGCGAGTTAGAATCAGTCCATTCGGGAGAAAATTTTGGCATATTTTTTCGGCCGGTCGGAAAGGAGCCGGAAAAAATAAATCCAGATTCAGAAATTATTGCGGGAAATATCATTAGCCTTGGGGAAGCTTTATAGTGGCGGCGTGATCGCTGATTCCATGTGGAAAAAACTTGCGGTAGCGGTTCCGTGCGGGTACAATTCATCCCGCAATGGGTGCAAATGTTCAGGCGGTAGTGCCAAATGGCTTTGATTTGCGTTTCGGCGAAGTTTTGGACAGAACTAATAGGGAAGTTACGGAGCATAATCACCTGCAAACTTGCAATATCGTCGGTGGAATAGTAGCAATACCAGTAGGAGTTGCGATCATCATTGCCTGCGTTGCTGCCCTTATCTTGGCGCCAGAAGTAGTGGCGCCACTTCTTATTCTTATAATTTTGGTCGGCTTCTACACTGCTGTAGCTGGAGTTGCTATTCTTGACTCAATTATCAACGTCAGTAACAGAACTCCTGATGCAAAAGAAAAATTTCATAGGACGGCCTACAGAAACGAAGTGAATTCTATTATTCTAGAATTGGTCCCTCGGGAAAATCTGCGCGATTCTATTTGCGGAAGCAGTGAAATCGGGCTCCAGCGCTTTAATGAGAAATTTCAAGTGTTGATTTCAACACTTCGCACAGAAATCGATGCCATAAATTTTTTTAAAAAAAATGCATATGTTCGGCAAATAGAAGAATGCGAACGCACGAGCAATAATTCAGATCTACCAAAAGAGGTGCGCAGTACCGCTCGTGCTAGCAAGAAAAGATTAGAGCAAGATAGAGCAAAAATGCAGAGCGAATGCGATAAGGTGGTGCGCTTACTTCAGACTTCCACAGATGGGAAAACCACCTTTACTGGCGAAGAAGACGGCAGGGATATCGCCCATAATTTAGCTGCTTTGCTCATATCGCTGCGTCCAAAGATTGTGCGGTCACGAATGGGGGCGGACGGTCAAATGAGCTCTAATGAATTAGGGATAGGAGATGATCGCGCAGCGGAAATCCGCAAAAAAATTACAGAGCTAATTCCTAATGTCGCAAATAGAGTGCTCGCCATTAAAGTTGCTCCTACGATATACATAAAGGAAGTGAAAGAAATTAAAAGTGATGATTCTGCCGACGGAATAGAGTTGGAGCCTATTCGGGCGCAGGAGAGTACGGCGGACAGTTCCGGCGCAGAGAGGTCGCTCGTTTCTTCGTGAAAAATGTGAATTGTCTCATTTTTCCATAGGCGAAATATTATCTAGGCCTAAATCCCTCGGGCGAAGGTGCCAAATCAGGGAGGGCCGGTCCGAGGCGTGAAAGTGTGCCGGACAGTTCCGGCGGCGAGAGGTCGCTCGGCTATCTGTAAAAATTTTGCGGGAATCTCAAAACTGCCATCAGCCCCGCAGTTGAGCCAAGTTCCCGGGCCGCAGGAAAATAACCGCTAAAAAAATGCATTTTTTTCTTGCAAAAAATCCCGAAGAAGTGGATGGAGCCCTATGACACTTATTAGGGTACCCGTTTCATTTGACCCACTTCCGGAGCGGAGCAGTTTTTCTCTTCGACCCACGGGCGGTGATATGCCAGTAGCGTACGAGGAGCACGTAACGCCTGTGCCTTCCGATTTTTTCGAACGCATGTCCATTACTGCCAGCGGAGTAGTTTCGATCTATTTCGCAGAAACCGGCCTCGAAGATCTCTGCGATTTTTTCGAGAGACGCTTTGGAGATGTCTTAGCGATGACTGCATATATAGTAAGGGCTTGCAGGGCGAGAGCCGCAGGGGATCCCGTCCCGGAACGCGAAGCTACTTGCGCAGAAGGTCTATTGGCGGCAACGGATCCTACGGCGGTTGTTTTTTCCAGAGTGAGCGGTTTAAGAATTCCTCAGGATCGATTTTTGGATGGAACTAGTTTTGAGCTAGTTCCCGATGGTATGGAATGGGGTGAGGAGGCTGTAACTGTAACCGTTCCCACTGTGGTATTCCAGTGTTTAATCTCCACTATTAGATGGCTCACGACTACAGAGATCCCCGATCGCGATCGCATTAGTAGATTTTTTTGGGGGCATTTTATTATTACTCTAGACGCGGTTCAGAGCGTAGTGGCAATCTACATTGCTGAGACTGACGTTGAGGAAGAACTCGGCGAGGCAGACCGCAATTTCGTAGTGCAGCAGCTGGGATATGCCCCGCCGTGGCTCCAGTTGCCGGAAGGAAGAGAGGGGCTGCCGGAAGAAGAGGAAGAGTCTCCGGAAGAAAGGTTGCCGGACGAGTAGGGAGTCAGTCGGTGGAGTGCGGTACTGTGCTCTGCCGAAGGACCTGTCACAGGCGTCCATGGAACGCGTCCAGATAGATGGCGCGGATCTCCTCTATGGTCGGATATACGGGGTTAGCGCCGGTGCACTGGTCATCGAAGGCTAGCCGCGCTAGGCCGTCCAGCTGAGCCAGAAAGTCCTTCTCCGGAACACCCCAATCGCGGATGGAGAGCGGAATTTCGATGGTCACCATCAAATTCTGAATGGCGTCGATGAGGGCCACCATCCTCTCGTCGTCGTCCTTGCCCTTTAGTCCTAGCATTTGTGCGATTTGGCCGTAGCGGGCTCGGGCCTCCGGCGCCCGGTACTGGGGGAAGGCCGCCTGCTTTTGGGGTTTGTCCGTGCCGTTGTAGCGGATGACCTGGCGGAAGAGGAGCGCGTTGGCGATGCCGTGGGGAATGTTGAACGCGGCCCCCAGCTTATGGGCCATGGAGTGGCAGACGCCCAAAAACGCGTTGGCGAAGGCCATGCCGGCAATGGCGGCGGCGTAGTGCATCTGCTCCCGCGCTTCCGGGTCCTCGGCGCCGTTCCGGTAGGAGCGGGGCAGATAGGCGAAGATCATGCGAATGGCCTCCAGCGCGTTGGCATTGGAAAAAGGAGAGGCCATGGTGGACACGTAGGCCTCCACGCTGTGGACGAGGGCATCGATACCGCCGGCCGCCGTCAGCCCCTTCGGCATGCCGTCCACGAAATTCGGGTCCACGATGGCCATGGACGGCGTCAGGGCGTAGTCGGCGATGGGGTACTTGATGTGGCTGCTTTCGTCGGTAATGACGGCAAAGGGAGTGACTTCAGATCCGGTGCCCGACGTCGTGGGAATGGCCACCATTTCTGCCTTCGCGCCGAGCGGGGGAAGGGTGCAGGTGCGCTTGCGAATGTCCATGAAGCGCATTGAGATATCGGGAAAATTGACCTCCGGGTGCTCGTACATGAGCCAGGAGATCTTGGCCGCGTCCATGGGGGATCCGCCGCCGAAGCCAACGATCAAATCCGGACCGAACGGCCTCAGCTGGGCCAAGATTTGCCTAACGGTGGCCAGGGTCGGATCCGGCTCTACATTGTAAAAAATCTGACATTCCAAACCGACCGCCGACAGAGCCTCCGTGATGGCCCGAACTCCGCCCGAATCGAAGAGAAAGCGGTCCGTTACGATGAAGGCCCGCTTCCGGCCCGCGTATTCCCGCAGAGCCAGATCCGTCGCGCCGCGCTTGAAGTAAATTTTTTTTGGTACTCGAAACCAGAGCATGTTTTCCCGCCTTTCCGCGACGGTTTTGTAGTTCAACAAATGTTTAATTCCCACGTTCTCACTGACGGAATTTCGCCCCCAGGAGCCGCAGCCGATGGTGAGGGAGGGTTCCAGGCGAAAGTTATAGAGATCCCCGATGCCCCCCTGGGAGGCGGGCGAATTGATCAGTAGTCGGCCCGTGGGAAGCTTTTGGGAAAAATAGTCGATGCGGTCCTGGTTTTTAGGATCCGTATAGAGGACGGACGTGTGGCCCAGGCCGCCGATAAAAATGAGTGCCACGGCAATTTCCACGGCCTTTTCAAAGGTGGGTGCCCCGTAGAGGGCCAGCACCGGCGATAGCTTCTCGTGGGCGAACGGGTTGGAAGAATCGTAGACCTTTTCCTCGGCGAGGAGGACTTTTGTGCTGGCCGGAACGGAAAAGCCGGCCAATTCCGCAATTTTTGCCGCCCGCTGGCCGACGATGGCCGGATTCGCGCCTTTGTCGTTCAGCAGAATGGCCTTCAACTTCTCCCGCTCGGCGGGACTGAGCACGTGGGCCCCCCGGTAGACCAGCTCCTTTTTTAATCTCTCGTAGGCACCGCCGACGGCCACCACGGACTGCTCGGAGGCGCAAATGACGCCGCAGTCGAATGTTTTGGAAAGGAGGAGAGTGGATGCGGCCATTGCGATGTCCGCCGTCTCGTCCACGAGGGCCGGCGTGTTGCCCGGTCCGACGCCCAGGGCCGGCTTGCCGCAGGAGTAGGCCGCCCGCACCATGGCAGGTCCGCCGGTTGCCAGGATTACCGCCACGGCCGGATGCGCCAGGAGGGCGTCGGTCAATTCGAGCGTTGGCTCGTCGATCCAACCGATAATATCTTCTGGCGCACCGGCTTCAACGGCAGCATCCCGCACGATCCGCGCCGCCTCCACGGTGCAGCGCTTGGCCCGCGGGTGGGGAGAAAAGATAATGCCGTTGCGGGTCTTTAGGCAGATGAGAGATTTGAAAATGGCTGTGGCGGTGGGATTTGTGGTTGGAATGACGCCGGCCAGGAGGCCGAGCGGCGCGGCAATCACCCGATAGCCGCCGGCCCGGTCCCAGGAGATCGTGCCGCAGGTCTTGGTGTTTCGATGCTTATTGTAAATGTACTCGGAGGCAAAGTGGTTTTTGATGACTTTGTCCTCCACGATGCCCATGCCCGTCTCGGCTACGGCCATTTCCGCCAGGTCGATGCGGGCCCGGCCGGCCGCCTTCGCTGCCGCAAAAAAGATCGCATCTACCGCCTCCTGTGAAAATTCAGAAAATTTCGCCTGGGCCGCCGCCGCCCGCCCGATGAGATCCTCCAGGCTGGCCAAATCCACCACCGGCCCCGCCTTTCTCTTTTCGTTCGCCATCCCCAGCCTCCAGCGCTAGTGTGGTCCGATCCGCCGGCTAGTCAATGTCCTTTTGTATTTTGACCGCTACGGTCGCCGGCCTTCACGAGTTTTAACTTCTGTTGGACAGGAATATTCCGTTCGGTCCCATGCGCAAAACATTACCGGACGGCGGGTGGAAGGGGAGAGCGGTGCGGCTGGTCCGTCCCGCGGGCGCGGGACGGGGCCTAAAAAAATCTCGCTGGGATGCCGATTATCCATAGGCTGAGGGCCGATGCTCAGCGAGGAGAGACGGCTCACTATCACGCGCAACATCTTGCGCACACTGCAGGGCGCGTCGGCCGGCATGGCACAGATGGAGGGCATACTGCAGGATTTCGGCCTGGCGGAGGACGACCTGGAGGCCCGCATTTTTATCCTCTCTCGGATTGCGGAATTGATTAGAGAATTATCATTGAAGACGTTCCGTTCCGTAGAGCAACGCTTCGAGCTCATGGACGCGGTCCAGGAGGCGCTGGACCACTACATCGAACTGGAAGATGTTATCGTCGACGAAGTTCCCTATGATTCGTAGCGGGCGAAGAGCTCGCCGGCGCTGAGGCGGGACTTCTCTTCGCCGGCAAACTGGGCAACGGCGATCCCGTTCCGCAGGACCAGCAGGCGGTCTCCGTAGGCGATGGCCTGCTGGAGGCTGTGGGTAACGGCGATGCAGGCGCGGCCGCTTTCCCGCACGATGCGGTTGGCGAGAGCCATGATACGCTCCGCCGACCGGGGATCCAGGGCGGCGGTGGCCTCGTCCAGCAGCAGCAGGCGACTGTCCCGGAGAACCGCCATTGCCAGGGCCAGGGCCTGCCGTTGGCCGCCGGAAAGGGCGCGGGCTGGGGTGGCCAGCCGCTCTTCGAGTCCCATGGCCAGGTCCGCCAGCCGATCGCGGAATATCTTGCGGCGGCGGCCGTTCAAAAATGGAACGGGGAAACGCCTCTCTCCGCGGCGCCAGGCGAGCGCCATATTTTCCAAAACGGTAAAATTTCCAACGGTCCCCATGGCCGGATCCTGAAAAACGTAGGAAACGGAGCGAAAATCGTTCTCCTTGCCGTCGATAAGAATGCGCCCGCGGCGGACAGGAATGGCACCGGCGATGGCCTTCAGCAGGGTGGACTTTCCGCTCCCGTTGGGCCCGACGACGGAAAGAAACTCTCCCGCAGAAAGAGATAGGTTCAAATTCCGCAGCACCTCGGCACTTTTCCCGTAGGCAACGCCCACTCCCTCTAGGCGCAGCACGGCCGTTTCCCCCTCCGAAAGGCTAAAAACAGGACGATCAGCGCGCCCGTGATGAGGTTGAAGTCGCTGGGGCGGAGGAAGGGAATGTCGGAGTGGAGCGCAAAGCCGATGGCCAGCCGGTAGGCGATGGAGCCCAGGAAGCAGGCCAGCAGGCGAAATTGCGGGGAGCGCAGCGGGAGAAGGGCTTCTCCAATGACCAGCGAGGCGAGGCCGACGATAAGGGTGCCGGCACCGCTGCCCACGTCGCAAAAGCCCTGGGTTAGGCAGAAAAAAGCGCCGCCCATTCCCGCGCAGCCGTTTCCGACGGCTAGGCCGAAGGTGAGAGCGGCTCCCACGGAAATGCGTTGATTTTGAGCCAATTCCCGGTTTTGCCCGACGCAGCGGAACGCCAGGCCGAGGTCCGTGCCCAATAGGTAGCCGAGCGTGAGTAGAACGGCAAAGCTGCAGCAGACTAGGAGGATATCGCGGCTGGGGCCGGTCGGCAGGACGAGGTTGGGCACGCCCCCCATGATGCGCAGATTGACTGAGTAGGCCATGAAGGCGACCAGGATCCCGGCCAAAATGTCCGCTACGCGGAGGCGCAGGTGGAGGAAGGCGGTTCCGCAGCCGACGAGAGCGCCTCCCAGGGTGGCCACCAGGACGGCCGTTGCTGGGCAGAAGCCGTTTCGCAGGAGCATGCTAGCCACACAGCCGCCCGCCATGAAGCTGCCGTCGCAGGTCATGTCGGCGAAATTTAAAAGGCGGAAAGTGAGAAACACTCCCACGGCGACCAGACCGTAAATGAGCCCCAGCTGCAGCGATAGGGTCAATTCACTCCCCATCATGGTAGGACCTCCTTCGCCGATTTTAGCAGTTTTTTCTCGACGGTTATATTTAATCGCCTTGCCGTAGAGAGGTTTAGAAACAGCTCCATCCGCTCCACGCCCTCCGCCGGCAGGGCATCGGCCGCCGTGCCGTCCAAAATCGCTGCCACCTGCCGCCCGGCCTGTCGACCCACCTCCCTCTGGTTCGGCCCCAGGGCGGCTAGGGCTCCCAACCGGACGGCGTCCGTGTCGCTCACGAAGACGGGAATTCCCTGTCCGTCCGCCACGGACACGATGGCCCCTAGCGCTGCGAGGGCCGTGTTGTCGTTTGAGATGAAGAGCGCATCCGCCCGCCGGGCCAGCTCCGCCGCCGCTTGGGGCATTTCTGCCGTCCGCGTGGCCGTGCGCAACAGCAGACCGATGCCCATTTCCTTGCAAATGGGTCGGATGGCTTCCACGATGGCCACCGAGTTCGCCTCGCCGGGATTATAGGGAATTCCCAGGGAAGAAATTCCCGGCAATAGTCGTCGAAATAGCTCCAACTGAGGTCGCAATGGGACAAAATTGGAAACGCCGGTGACATTTTTCCTTCCCAGCAGTCCCGCTGACTTGGGGTCCGTCACGGAGGCGTAGACCAGTGGAATGGGGTCCCGTTCCCGTTCCGCATACTTTACTAGGCTTTGGGCCGCAACGGTTCCCACCGCCACCGCCAGCGCCGGACCCTTCGCGGCGAACTTTTGGCCGATCTGCAGAGCGAGGGCCGAATTTCCTTGGGCGGAGTCCACTAGAATTTTTACCGGCCGGTCCGCCAGCGCGTCCCGAATTCCCTGAACGGTCTCGTCCAACGCCAAGTGATCTGCGATTTTCAGGACACAGACCTGCGGTGCAGCGCCGGCGGCCGGAACGGCGACTCCGATTGGAATGGTCAGGGCGGCAAGAAAGGGCAAAATGTACGAGTTCACTGTTTTTCCTTTTTTTTCATTTTTTCTAAAATGGTCCGATAGCCGCCGCCGGAGGGGTCCCAGAGGCAGCGGGCCACGCGAGTGACGGTGGCCGTACTTACGCCGGTGAGTGTATAAATTTCTCTATAGGAATATTTTTCACTCCACAGCAACCGGCAGACGCGCCAGCGCTCCGCCAGAGCGGCCAACTCCGCCGGCGTGCAGAGATCTTCCAAAAATCGCTCCGCCGTACGCATATTTCCGAGTGCCAGTAGGGCCTCGCAGAGCTGTCGAAAAGCGGTCGAACTTCCACTCATTGAGTTGTGCTATCACGCCAATACGAAAAAGCAAGATTTTTTCATTTTTTAAAAAATGGAGTGAGAGGCCTCCGCCTAGAGGAAAAAGCCAGCCGGTGCGACGAGAAAGACGTATTCCCCACGGGCTTGCCCTTGGGCCAGATTTTCTGCCACCGCCGCCAGCTGGCCCACGTACCAGTTTTCGTGCAGTTTTGTGAGCTCGCGGCCGAGAGCGACTGTGCGGTCGGCGCCAAGTTCTTCCAGTGCTTCGGAAACAAAAGGAATGATGCGGTGGCAAGATTCGTAAAAAATCACCGTACCCGCAAATTCTTTCCATGTGCGAAGTAAATTTTTTCGGGCGGCGGAGCGGGGCGGCGGAAATCCTAAAAAAAGAAATGCATTTGTCGGTAGTCCAGAGGCAGATAGCGCTGCGATGGCCGCGGAAGGTCCCGGGACTGGGTATACCGGCAAATTCCGCCGCCGGCACTCGCGAATTACTCGAAAACCGGGGTCGCTGACGGTCGGTGTGCCCGCATCGGAAACGAGGGCGATGGCCCCGCCGGCAGCGATTTTATCCGCAAGAGTATTCGCCAGAGCGCGTTCGTTTTCTTCCCGATAGGAGAGCATTTTAGCGGAAACGGCAAAACGCTCCAGCAACTTACCGGTCACGCGCGTGTCCTCGCAGGCGAGCAGATCGCAGCGACCTAACATATTCTCCGCTCGCGGGGAGAGGTCTCCCAAATTGCCGATGGGCGTAGCAACTACGTAGAGTCCCGGCGGGAGTTTGTCAGATCCGCTGCCCTCCCTCACTGGCGGGTCCTGGCCGCCGTGAAGGAGCTACCTTCCCACTTACCAGGCCGAGCCCAAGGCAGTTGACTGTCATCCGGATTTCGTTCGGCACAGCCCGACAGGAGAGCTCCAAAGAGCAGTAGGCCGAGCAGCGAAAATTTTTGCAAAAAACGCCAAACCACGCTCAACCCCTAGCTTGCGCGCGAAGAAATTCAAGCCATTTGAAAGTCATTTCCGTTTCATTTTTTCGATCTAGCGCTGCAGCAACCATTTCCGCGTCTTTTCCATTCGGTTTTTTCCCCTCTTCCCCGAGGAGTTTTTTTATGGCTTCGAGCAGTTCCAGGGACCGGTCTGCCGCTCGCTTTCCGGCCTCCACACCCGGCTGGTCGTAGGCGTTCACGTCGACGAATTCACCGTAAAACCCTACCGCCCGCTCAAATAGAGCAACCAGCAGTCCGATGGAGTACGCATCCACCTGCCGCAGAGTAACCGTTACCGATGGCCGCCCTTCCGCCGCAAGGGCTTCTCGAGTCCCCAGGAAAAAACCTTCCAAATATTCGCCGGCAATTCGTCGAGCCGGCGTATCGCTTTGCTCTTGGCGGCGAAGGACTTCAACGAATGTGACGAAAAAGTTTTCCAGTCCGTCCCGCAGCTGCTGCACGTAGGAGTGCTGGTCCGTAGAGCCCCGGTTGCCATAAACTGTAAGTCCCTGGTGGACAACCTCCCCTTCCCGATTGCATCGCTTGCCGATGGACTCCATCACCAGCTGCTGTAGGTAAGGGGACAAACCCCGCAGAGCGTCGCAGTAGGGGAGGACCACCATGTCCGACCGGCCATGCCCGCATGTAGCTCCATACCAGGCAGTTGCCAACATCAGGGCCGGATTATTTTCCCGAATGCGAGTGCGCCGGTCCATGGCGGCGGCACCGGCCAGAAATGCGTCTATGTCGGTCCCGCAGAGGGCAGCTGGCAGAAGTCCGACGGCGGAACAGACGCTAGTTCGCCCGCCAATCCAGTCCCACATGGGAAATCTGGCTAGCCAGGATTCCTCTTTCGCCCGCCGTTCCAGTGGGCTATTGACGCAGGTAACCGCCACAGCCCGTCCCGCTAATGAGAGACCGACTGACCGTAACAGTTCCTCGAAGGCAGCGAGTCCGTTCCTAGGTTCCGGAGTGGAACCGGACTTCGAAGTTACAACCAACATTGTCCGGCTCAATTTTTTCCCAATCTTTTGGAAAACTCTCATAAAGCCGTCCGGATCAGTATTATCCAGAAAATGCAATCGTAGCCGATCGGGCGGAAGGGCGCCGTGAAGCAGTTGGCTGCCCAGCGCAGATCCGCCGATGCCAATGCAAAGCAGCTCCGTAAATGGCCCGTCGGGGGCAGCAATGGCGCCGGAGCGGACGGCGGCAGCGAAGGATTTGATCCGCTCCCGCGTGCCTACGATTTCTTGCCGAATATCCTCTTCTGGAGCAAGTTCCGGAGCACGTAGCCAGTAGTGCCCCACGCGCCGCCCCTCTGTCCCATTGGCAATGGCTCCTCGCTCCAGAGCTCCCATGGCATCCAGAGCCGATCGGATCGTTTTTTCTGATAACTCATTCGAGTTAGCAATCTTACTGAAATCCAACCCGAAGCCGAGATCTTCAAACCATAGCCAATTTTTTTGAAAAATTTCCCACGAACCCACACCGCGGATATATTAACTCCAACCTACCGGTCAAGAGAGCTTTCCTTGCAATTTTTAAGAAATTTCTCAGAAAATTTGCGCCTACTCCATCGGCAGTCGATGCCGTAGAAAATTTCATCACCCGCGGCATGCCAACGGAGCCGCAACTCGTCCAGGACGCCCTGCTGCGTGTCTATGAATTTTGTCTCAATTAAGTAGACGCAACGTCAGAAAGGCGAAAATTTACTCGGAAACAACACCAGGATAATGATTTGCGACAAAGACTGCCTTCCGTGCTCAGCCAATGAGCAGCCCACAAATTCATTTGTGATTTATCATGTTCGCACGCAGGAATATAAAAATGGGAAAAAGTCCCCAAAAATACTTTCTTCGCCGAAGAAATTTAGTGAAACGGATTATTAAAAGGTTAAAGCGCCATAGCGGAGATAGTTCTTTGGTCCTTTGGAGCGGCTGTCGAAATATTCTGCACATTTTATCTCCAGCAAAGCATTTAAATTGCATTTTCTATGGAAGATAATTTAGCGGCAATTAGCGCAAAAACGTTTTTAGAAAAACAGATAAATGACTACGGGAATTTTTCCCCGTAGAAAACCTTTTCAAGGAAAAGTCCCTCAGGGGGAGCACATTGAATTATTTTTAAATCGGAAGAATTTTCAAGAAGTGCGATGAGTGATTTTTCATCCGCCTTTCCGCGACCCACAGCCACAATCGCTCCGACTATGCGCCGCACCATGCGGTAAAG
>JAITDG010000012.1 GCA_031282685.1 Puniceicoccales bacterium
TCGGGACTGTTTTTTAGGAAATTCCATGGAGGACGACCGCAGTTCGACGGCCGGGGGGGCTGGCCCCGGCGAATTCACCAGCGATGTCTATGCCGTGCGGCTGAAAAAATTGGCCGCCCTGCGGGCCGCGGGCATCGACCCCTACCGGCAGTGCTGTGTTCAGAGCCACACGACCGAGGAGGTGCGGCGGATCCTGGGCGAAGAGGTGGACTGCTCCGAACGGGTTTCCATCGCCGGCCGAATCACTGCCTTCCGCCTGATGGGGAAGGCCGCCTTCGTGGTTCTCCTGGACAGGGCTGGCACTCTCCAGTGCTACGTGCGCCGGGATGCGGTCGGCGAAGAGTCCTACGAACTTTTTAAGGACTACGACGTCGGGGACATAGTCGCCATCGGCGGGACACCGTTCCGCACTTCGACGGGAGAAGTCACCGTCCGGGCCAGTTCGGTAACCCTCGTCTCCAAGTCTCTGCGTCCGCTTCCTGATAAATTCCACGGCCTCACGGACAGCGAACAGATGTGCCGGGAGCGGCACCTGGACCTCATCGCTAACCGAGACTCCCGGCGGCGAGCCCTCCAGCGCACCGAAATCGTAAAAGAAATTCGAAAATTTCTCTGGGCACGAGATTTCGTAGAAGTGGAGACGCCATTCCTTCAAAACGTGGCCGGCGGCGCCGCGGCCCGGCCCTTCGTGACTCACATGAACGCCCTGGATCGGGACTTCTTTTTGCGCATCTCTTTGGAGCTCTACCTCAAGCGCATGTTGGTGGCCGGCTTCGATCGGGTCTTCGAGATGGGCCGCGTGTTCCGCAATGAGGGTCTCTCCCGCCGCCACAGTCCGGAGTTTACGATGATCGAGCTCTACCAGGCCTACGGCGACCACCGCACTTTCATGGCCCTCGTCTATGACCTGATTCAGCACCTCTGCGAAACGGTCATCGGCACCAAGGAGATCCGCCAGGCCAGTGGCGAAGTGGTGCGGCTCGACGGTACCTGGCGGGAGGCCACCTACTGCGACCTGGTCCGCGAGGCAACCGGCATGGGGGACTGGTTCGACCTGCCCCGGGAGGAGAAACTGCGCCATTGCGAAAGATTTGGCATCGAGGTGAATCCGCAGCTGGAGGACTTCGCCATCGATAGCGATGTTTTTGAAAAAATGGTGGAGTGCAAACTCATCCAACCAACCTTCGTGACCCAGCTGCCCCGGGAGCTCTGCCCCCTGGCCAAACTGAACCGAGAAAATCCTAAATATTTGGACGTCTTCGAGCTCTGCATTAATGGCCAGGAAATCGCCCCCGCCTATTCGGAGCAGAATGATCCGATCCTCCAGCGAGAACTGTTTGAACGGCAGGTGGGCGACGACATCCAGGCACTGGACAACGACTTCCTCACCGCCCTGGAGTACGGCATGCCTCCCGCCGGCGGAATGGGCATCGGCATTGACCGGCTGGTAGCCCTCCTCACCGGCGCCGCCAGCATCCGCGACACGATCCTCTACCCGACCCTTCGGCCGCAGGGCTAGTTTTCTCTGACTCTGATCGGATGGTAAGTGATTTCTCCATTTTTGATGAGAGCTTCGCAGGAGACGGATTGGCCATCCGAGTTCAATTGCACCGCCTGGCGTATGTCCATATTTATAGTGGCTTTCGCGTCTGCGTGCGCGCTGCGCACGAAATTTTCGCCGTCCCTTACGAAATAGTTCTCCGCACCTTTCGCATTGGTTATTATGATGAGGTCATCGCTGCTTAGCGCTATGTGTTGCTTGATATCTTTTGGCTCAACATAGTGTTCCTGATCTTTTGCGGCGTGTTTCTCTGTGACGATCCGTGCCGCCGCCGCGCCGCTATAGCCAAGTAAGAACAATTTTAGTGCATTCGCCTGCTTTTTTGGATCGTCACGGAAGGCGAAGGAAATTTCCTGCGTAACTCTTTTAAGGATGGCGGTTGCCGTATTGTCATTTTCAGTCCTCTTGAGGCTTCTGGCACCGAAGGGGATTTCCTGCGTAACTCTTTTAAGGATGGCGGTTGCCGTATTGTCATTTTTAGTCATATTGAGACTTTTCTGCGTGCTGTCTGCTCCAAATCCGATCGTTGCATCAATTCCTACTAGATCGGAAAGGTGTGGATTTGTAGCCGCTAGGGTTGCCAGGTCTTGCCAAGAAATATTTGCAAGGGTCTTTGTCTCATTACTAATTCCTTCTATTATGTTTTCCGCATCGGCACTGAGTTTATTTCCCGATATTTTCTCATTTAATTCGGTGCTAATACTTCCGGGAGCGAATGTGGCGATATGTTCTTTGCTCGCAATGACTAGCGCTTCCCTACTTCCGATTCCCGTAGCGGCTTGGAGTAACTTCAAAATGAGGGCATCGATTGTGGAAGAATTGCAGCCGAAGAAAACAACTGCGAAGGACACGATAGGGCCGGCGCCGATATTCCGGAAAAGATTATATACTTCCCAAGTTGTATGTTTTTCTACGAGTGCATTCCGTGCCTCATTTGCTGTAGTGCAATTTATTATGTAGGACGGCGGCGGTGGATTAGTTTGCCTCTGCCGGCCGAGAAGTTGCGTTGCGGGAGGACTTTCGGGTTCTGGCGCAGGCACTAGGACTTGCAAAGAGACCAGGGATTGAATGGATGATGAGCGGTTCATAGTTTAGCGTCCTATCTGCTGTTGGGTTGTTCGGATTTGTTTTGGCGGGTTAAATGTTACATTCAACTTGTCCACATTTGCCTTGAGCGGTTGAAAATACCCTTTACCATAGAGTGAGGTTGAGCATGACACTTTGAAGTCCATGTCATAGCGCACGAACTCTTTTCCGGGTGAGACGCCGCCATAGAGAGTCCTATCGCCTTTCGATACGAGACAGTCCCCGTCGCCTTTCCCCTCAACTTCTATTAATATATTTTGGGGACTCAACGTTATCGTCTGCTTTTGCTTGCTCGATTTGAAATTAACTGCTTTCAATTGTAACTCGCCGTCAGTGATTTTTGCGGCGTTTTTGCAGGCCGTAGTCACTGCTTGTCCTTTGTACATAGCGAGAAATAGCGCTAAAGCATCTGTTTGTTCCATCATTCCGCGATAAGAGCCAACTATGGCTGATATCACATCCTTTAAGATGGCCCGATTGGCAGCATTCGTATCGGAATTGGTCCCGGAAAGATAATTCTCGCAGTTTATTACATGCCTCCCTATGTGAATTTCAGTTTTCATTCTGATCAAATCCGGAAACCATGGGTTTATAGCGACTAATTCATCTAGAAATTTGTCGGCTAGTGTGTTATTGCGTAATCTTTGAATTGCGGACGTACTATTGGCTGCTGCATTAACTACTTGTGTCCACCGTTGTGTGTCATCTCCTTCTATGGCTCTACTAAAAGCGGCATTGGGGCCCGGCGGAATCATGAGCGTACGCGTTTTAAATAACTCAGGCTCTACCCCTCCCGATGAGTCACTCAGCGCGCTTCGAATCGTCCTATCGACGCTGCCGAAATCAAAGCCAAGGTAGGCGACAAGCCAGGCCGCGAAACGGCTGCAGCCACTTTGGCGAAAAAGGTCATAGATTTCGCTCCTTGTGCGCGGCCCCAGGAGGTTATTGCGGGCCTCCTTCGCTGTGCAGCACTTCACGTCATATAGGGTTCCGGCATTCGATGGCCCTTGGCTCGCGTGCGCCGTTGGGCTAGTGGCGGGTGCCGAACCGCCGGCTACGTCGGCCGGTGCTATTACGCCTAGGGATATTAGCTTTTCGGCCAAAGACGGAACAGAACCCACGGGTTCATTCTAGTCGATCGTGGGCCAGATGGCAACTCTTTTTTAAGCGGCCAATTTTCGTGGAGTTCGCTCTTCTCTCTAGGCAATTTCCCAAGATTCGACTGTAACGGAAATACTTCCAATTGAGCCGGAGAGGTTGAATGAGGGATCCGCCTGGAGGTAGAGCGGGACCGTTTGGCCGAATAGGTCGAAGGTGGTGCTGTCGAGGAGTTCGTGGGAAGTGACCCGCTGGGTGGACAGGAGGATCTCCAAAAAGGGGTAGCTGCCTTCCCAGAGCTGCAGGGGAATGGCGCCGGTGCCGCCCGATTCGGCCCGAATGGCGGAAAAATCCAAGGAAAAGCCGGCGGCAAGTCCCGCGGCGGAGTCGCTGCCGGACCACTGGAAGAGGGGCGCCTGGAGAAGCCGCTCGGGCGGAGTGCTGTCCACTTCAATGTCGTAGGAGTTGGAAAAATTGCCAAGGGAAACGAGGCCGTAGGAGTAGGAGACGGCCACGGCCCGCGAAAGCCAGTAGGCGCCGGCAATGGTGGAGGGGGCAAGTCCCTTGAGGGCCTCGGAGCCGTCCGCCGGTTCCGGCACTCGATCGCGCGGAAGGCCGAGGGGAGAAGCGGGCAGAAGGAACGGTCCAGTCTGCACCTGCTATTCCTCCGCAAGGGCATAGGGCTGGGACGCAATGGCGAGGCGCCGCTTCAAGACCCCGTCTTCGACGACAAACTCTTCCCGGGGCTGCAGTAGGAGGCCGGGCCGTTCGATGGAGTTGGCGTCGAGCAGGATCTGGCTACCCCCCTCTTCCGCCGGGCCGATGGCCATGCAACCATAAACCGTTCCGCCGGAGTGGCTGTTTTCGAGTACGCCGTGGGTGGGCTGCTCGATTTTTCCTGCGGAACCCTCTCCGCTAGTGCGAATTAGCGTACCGACCGGCGCCGACCGGCGCCGGTTCGCCCGGGCCAGCTGGATCAGTTGCCCGAGGCCCAGGTGGGCGGGCGGTCCGAAGCGCAATTCCGCGGCGCCATTGTCCACATCTTCTTCGCATTCTTGAATTTCTGCCCCCATGCCGTCCCAGGCGGCCGGTCCGCCCTCTATCTGCAGCAGCGCCCCCATTGGTACGTCCGCCACTTCCTCTCCCACCAGCCGCAGAGAACCCTCATATGGGCAGGCGGATAGGCTATCAAAAAACGTTTTGGCAAGGCCTTCCGGCGCCTCCTCCTCCGGCGCATAGGAGGAGAGTCGCGAGTAGGTGGCCGTCTGGCCGTCGGTGGCGAGGAAGCGGACGGCGACGTCCTGGCCGATGATGGAAATGCCGTCCTTTTCGTAGGCTACGGTTGCCCGGGCGACGTCCGACTCGCAGTTGATGGCCATCCAGTCGGAAATGCAGCCGGACAGCAGCTCCCGGGGCAGCGCCGATTCGCGGGAACTGTTTAGTAGCTGTAAATTTTCCACATCTTCCAGTGCGGGCAGATGCCCTTTCCACCACAGTTCCGACCCCAGCGAGACGGCCCCGACGGTGATTTTCTGTGTGACGTACTGACTGCTCGAACCTTCCAATTCAACCGTAAGCACTAGCACTCGCGGCCGATTTTCTTCGGCGTCGGGCGGGTAGCGGTCCACCTGGAGGGTCTGCCAAACCTTTCCGCCGGACCGGTGCGTGCGCTCGTACTTGATGGCCACCGCCTGGAGCTGCAAATCCGGCCGGGGTGCGATGGAGAGGGATTGGACTGGGCCGGCCACGGAAACGGCGAATGAGGGTGCGCCGGTCCGATCGGTAAAGTGCAGGACGGGAATTTCTTCGGAGTAGTCGAACCAGCTGCGGACGCCGGGTGCCCAGCGAAGGACCCGCTGAATGGCTTCGGTGCAGCTCAGGTCCCTGCATTCGTCCAAGGGAAAGGTGCCGGCGAGGGCTTCTTCCGCGATTTCGTGGGCCAGCGGTGCGCCGGCGGCGATGGCGTAGTCCAAAATTTGCACCAGCTGCTGGCGGACGGTCAATCGATCGCCAGTTGGGCTCTGCCCCAGGATGATGTGACTTTTCCAGACCGCACCGAGCGCACTTTCCGAATCTTCCGGGTCCTCCGCCATGTTCCACCGCTGCTGGTAGACGATATTTTCCAGGTCCCACCAGGGCCCGCCGATTTGATAATTGCGGCTCTCCCGGGCTCCAGATCCGGAGGCGGGTAGGCCCACCACTTTGCCGGTGAACCAGATGTCATCGCCCCGGCGGATGCGGACCGTAGCGAAGGGTTCGAGGGCCAGCGGCTCCGTCAGTGCGGCGGCGGATTCCTGGCGGAAAGTGACCGTGTCCCGGCCCTGGTTAAGGCGTCGGCGCCGCAGCTGGCCCAGTCCCAGCGCCGCGAACGGGCCGTAGCCATTGCCCAAATCTATGGTCCAGCTCACGGTTCGCTCCTCATGGACTGCAGCTGCAGCTCCAGGTCGTCGATGCGGCGCTCCAATTGGCCGATGAGTTGGAGAAGCGTGTCGTAAATTTGTTCCCAGGAAGCGTTAGTGTCCATCGCCGTTCTCCTCAGTAGTTGGCGATGGGATCTTCAAAAACCCAGGCCAAGGCGCCGAAGCCGTAGATGCTATTCCATTTAGCCTCCGAATTGTCCCCGGTGGCCGTGCGGGCTACGGTGAACCCGAATCGGGTGATATCGATCACATCCTCGATGGCTGCCTCTGAAAAGTCGATTGGGTCAAGTTCGTCCGTCGCGCGGATGCAGATAGGTGCTTCCTCCATGGGCACGGGAAAGCTGCAGTGCTCGTAGAACACATCCCCTTCCGCCACCGGACCGGTGAAGGCGGAGCCGACGCGGGCAAAGCGCCGGCAGCTGTTGCCGTAGTCCGTGGCCCAACTCCGCGGGACGTAGGGCGCCGGCTCCGGTCCGATGGCGATGGTGGGGCGGGCCAGGTAGAAGCGATAGTCCTGGACGATGGCCGTTCCGCTCCCTACCGGACTATGGGAGAGGCAGATGCAGAACATTCGCACGTCTTCGGACAGGGTAAATGTGAAGTTGTGGCGCTCGTAGTCGCTAGTGGATCCGGCCGTAATTTCCGGGAAAGTGGCGATGGTGCTGTTCTCTTCGGAAAACGTTCCGCTCCCGTCTATTTTAGGGTCTTCCACATAAGCTGTTGAAGCGGTAATTGATAGCGCTAAACCCTTGCCGGAAGTGTTGCGTGGGAATCCGGCGCCGAACTTGAGCTCGAAGGAGAAAGTGACCGTTTTGTTGACGAATGGTTCCGTTTCCGTGGCGGTGAATGGCCTATTCATGTAGTAAGTGCCGCTGCCTACACTATTAAACGGGCGGTAGAAGACGATGGTGTCCGGGTCGAATCCTGCGAAGAGATTTTTTGGGCTCACGTTGACCGAGTTTTGGCTGATTAGCCAGCCGTCCAGGGCGCAGACGGTGCCCAGTTTCGTAAAGAAAGGCTTTTCCACGTAGCTGCTGAAGATCGGTCGGAGACTGCCCGGCCAGAGGTTTTCCGGGCCCGATTCGGGGAATGGAATGGCCGCGATTTGGCTGTCCGCGTATTCCTTAGCGTCCTGGAGCGCCTGGCCGTCCGCCGAGTCCGCGTATTCCTTGGCGTCCTGGAGCATCTGGCCGTCCGCCGAGTCCGCGTAGTCCTTGGCGTCCTGGAGCATCTGGCCGTCCGCTCCGTCGACGTAGGCCTTAGCGCTGTGCTGCGTTGGGACGGCTACGGAGGAATCCGAGGCCATGTCCTCTTCGTCCAGAGCGGCCAGCAGGGATGCTCCGCCGAGGCCCAAATTCTGCCGCGCGCCGGCCGGATCCGCCAGGTCGCCCAGATTTCCGCCTTTTTTCAAAAAGAGATTATCGCAGTGGATCTTGTCGTAAAATCGATCCAGCGGCTCCGGCGGCTGTAGCGGGTCCCCGGCGGAGGATTCCCTGACGGCGATTCGGCCGGCGGCGAAGGCGACCGTTTGGGGTGGGCTGCCATTCGTCCGAACCCACACGGTGAGCCAGCCGTCGCCGGCGGGAATGGCCGTTTCTTCGCCGGAAAATTCTGCAACGGCCTGCTGCCCACTGCCGGTTTCCCAGTCCGCCGCTGTCGCAGTCAGGTCCAGCTGGGCCGCCGGGATGCGCCGCTGAAGGAGCGGTGGCACGTCCGCGGCGGGCGGGCGGTCATGGGGGCCCATTTCTTTGATTTCTACCACCAATTCCATCACGTTGGCCAGATCCTGCCAGATGCCCCGCCGGAAAAGGGCCAGCTCCAGCCGCAGTGCGCTGCCGCGCCAAAAGTTGACCTTTTTTCCGTCCGTTCCCCTAACGGTCCCAGCGAAGTGGTCGCCGTCGCAGGCGATGCGCACCGTTGCTATGCTTGCCATCGGACCCAATGTAGCAGGGCCAAGTTTTTTAAATTATTCTCCGCTGGCCCAATCCGCTCCGTTGGTTCGGCCCATTCCGTTGGGCCCTGAAGGTGAATGAGAAAGGGCGAACTAGTAAAAAATGTTGCCAAGCGGCCATTCTGCGCTACAATCCTCAGATATTGTGGATGCGAACCCCGCAGAGTGTGCTACTAGAGCGGTTCAAACTCTTACGGATTGGGGTGTCATAAAGTACCGCGAAGATAGTCCGAAAGGTGTCTCGGAAGGAATTTCCCCGCGGAACAGCGTGAGCCAGTACCAGCTAGTTGGTTCGGATTTTACCGGCATAAGGCACAATCTTATAGAAAAGTTTGGCCGACTTGGAATGTTTAAACTTTTGCGTAAAAATAATTTCCACCTTCTTCCTTCCCTTTGCTTCACATTTTTGGGCGCGGAGTTCGGTCCTTCCGAAAAAATTATCAACGGAATAGGTAGTTTACTTTATGCCGCCTACGGAACCGACGACCCGCAAGTGATCGCCGCAACGGAGAGCGAGCATACGGTCTCCGTCGACAGCGAAGAAAAGTGCTTTGAAACAGGGATAAAGCTCAGCTCTGAAGTCAGGGAAATACTGAGAAAAATTAGGGAAGGCGAATGCAAGGGGAGCGACTTAGACGCGGGCCAAATTTCTGCCCTATGTAAGGACAATAGAGATTTTAATCAAGATGTTATCCGCGAAAATTTCACATTTAAAATAGGTGAAAAAACAATAGTTAAAGACAGCTACTCTAGCGGTTCTGATAGTGGGAGCGCAAAAGCAATGAGGCTGATCATTGCGGCAATTGAAGAAACGTACAAGAATCCAGAGGAGCAGGCTGCGACCATAGAGACACTTATTCTCAACTTTGGAGCGCAGCAACTGATTGGCGGTCTCATGGATAAGGCATCTTTTGTGGGCGAAAAAATTACTCTTTTCGCCACTGGCAATAAGCACCGCTTCAGATATGCGCTGGCCGTTGAGCTGGCCCCAAATAATATTTCGCAGTCTCTTGATTACGAAAGCGACTCAGCATATGGCGCTCGAAGTGTAAGTGGAGATGACTACCAAAACCTCCTCGGAGATGAGTATCAACGAGTGACATGCCGCATGCATTTTAAGGGAAAGTTTACAGCGCAGAGAGATAATATCAACGACGGCTATCCGCCAATGGATTTTATCAGTGATGGAAGCGAGGTGATCTATCACCCACTCGGCTTTGCACTGTAGGAAAATTGGGCTCCCTTCGCGCCGCGCAAGCGCGGCGCAAAGCGGTCTAGTCCTTGCCGTTGAGGTATTGGATTACCTCGTCCGTAATGTCTAGGGCGGGGACGGCGTAGAGGACAGCGCCGGTGGAGACGTTGAGGGCCACCTGCACTTTTTTCTTCTTGGCGAGCTTCTCCGCCGCCAGGCGAATTTCTTCGATGTGCTTGCCCACAAATTCTTCGCGCCGTTCCATCAGTTCCCGGTCCGTCTGCTGCCGGAAGGAGTTCACTTCGACTTCCTTTTTCCGCACCTCGTCGGCCTTTTCTTCCCCCTGCTTGCGCAATTTTTCCCGGGCCGCCTCGCTCAGCGCCGGATTATCCATGCGTTCTTCGATTTCCTGCAGCTCCTTAGCCAGCGCGACGCCCTCGTCCAGCATGGTGCGCATCTCCGCCTGAGCCCGCTCCACTGCCCGCTGGAACTGCTCCTTGGAGCGCTCTGCCTGCTGGTAATTGGCATAAGCTCTCGCTACATCGACAGTTACGGCGCTAAATGGTGGACTGGGCTGGCCGAAGGCCACCAGCGCTGCGCAGCCGCAGGCCGCCGCGATTGTAAGTAGAATTTTTTTCATCGTCTGTCTCCCCTAGCGTTTGTGAGGATTTGTCCTTGGCCCACAACACTATTTCCATCGGTCGAAACTTTTTCGACGGCTCCGCCAGCGATTTTTTCGCTCCCGCGGGTCCACTTCGGCCGGCTGCCATTGGCTGGCCGTTTTGATTTATCAATCTCCGCGGCAACGAGTTGCGCCGATTTCGCCGAAGCCGAAAGATCCACCGGAACCGAAGTGGGGCCTAGAAAAATGTAAGCGTCGCTCCCGGAAGTTTTTGACTCGACTGCCCGGCGAGTACGGCCGCGATTCCGCTGGAAAAGGTGCGGAAGGACAAATTTCCTTCCTTTCGTTCGCTGGAAGGTTTTGGCGGCAATTTTTAGTTGGAACAAATTGACGCCATCACATTCTGCGGTAAGGCATTGTAAGCGTGGTGCGATCTCCGAGCCGCCGACGAATCTTCCGCCACGGCTCCGTTCTCCGTTCGAAGGAATTGGTCAGCGGCGCAAGATATTCTCTATTATAAAGATAGTCCCAAGAGCTCCGCCAAGTCCCTCTCTCCGCCGATTGGGATGTTTAATTTTTCCGCCTCAATGACCTTCGATCCCGGCTCGGCTCCGACCAGCAGCAGGTCCACCTGCCGGGACAGGGCCGAACGGACGGAGCCCCCCAGCGCCTCGATTTTCTGTTTAAGTTCCTCTCGGCCATAGGCAGAGAAAGTTCCCGTGATGGCGAAAACTTTGCCGGCCAGCGGACCGCCGGCCACCGCCATCTCCTCCGTCCGTAAGCCCAGCATTTTCAGCTCTGCCACCAGCCGTCCGTTGCGGTCGTCCTGAAAAAACTTCTGCACACTTGCTGCCACGATAGCGCCAATGCCTTCGCAATGTTGCAGTTCCTCACTGCCGCAGTTCGCCAGCTTTTCCAGCGAAGGCCAGCGGAGTGCCAGCGCCTTTGCCGTCTCCGCGCCCACGTGGGGGATTCCGAGGCCGTGGATAAGTCGCCAGAGGGGCCGATTTTTCGCTCCCTCGACGCCGTCCAGGAGGTGCCGGGCCGATTTTTCCCCGGTTCGTGGGAGAGTGAGGAGCGAGTCCATTTGCAGGTGGAAGATGTCGGTAAAATTCCGTACGAGACCGGCTTCGATGAGTTGACCGACGCGTTGGGGCCCCAGCGAGCCGATATCCATGGCGCTTCGGGAGGCAAAGTGCAGTAGCCGGCGGGCGATTTGCGGTGGGCAGTCGGGATTTAGGCAGCGATAGGCCACTTCGCCGGCAATGCGGCATAGATTTCCACCGCAGGCGGGGCACCGGTCCGGATAGCGGTAGGTCTCGGCCCAGGGGGGCCGTTTGGCGGGGACGATCCCCAGAACGGCGGGGATGACTTCGCCAGCCCGTTCGAGGAGAACGGTATCGCCGATGCGCAGGTCCCGGCGGGCGATTTCGTCCGCGTTGTGGAGAGTCGCGGAGCGGATGGTAGTTCCGGCGAGGGAGACGGGTTCCAGTTCGGCCACCGGCGTGAGGACACCACTCCTACCAACTTGCAGCCGAATGCCTTTTAGCACAGTCTCCGCCCGTTCGGGGGAAAATTTGTAGGCGATGGCCCAGCGGGGCGCCGTCGCCTGGGAGCCGAGCCGTTCCCGCAGCGGCCGATCGTCCACCTTCACGACGGCGCCGTCCGTATCAAAGGGATAGCTCTGCCGCCGTCCGCCAAATTCCCGAATCCGCTCCCAGACCCCGTCGGCGCCCAGTCCCATGCGGAACTCGTTGGTCGGGAACCCCCAAAGCCGCAAAGTCTCCAGCACTTGGCCGTGGGAAAGGAATGGGCTGTCCCCCTCTCCGATTTCGTAGGCGATGAAGCGCAACCGCCTCTCCGCTGCCTTTTTCGGGTCTAGCACCTTGAGACTGCCCGCCGCCAAATTCCGGCCGTTGGCGAAGGGCTCCAGTCCTTCCTCCTCGCGCTGGCCGTTGAGGAGGGCAAAGTCCTCGCGGCCAATGTAAATTTCTCCCCGCACTTCCAGAATTCCCTGCCCAGCTTCCGGGATTTTGAAAGGTAAACCTTTTATGGTCCTAACGTTGGCCGTGACATCGTCCCCCTCTAGCCCGCTTCCCCGCGTGAGCGCATGGGCCAAGTGGCCGTCCCGGAAGACCAAAGACACCGCTACGCCGTCGATTTTGGGCTCAACGGCGAAGGAGAGGGGGCCGCCGGCGAGCCGCTCCACCCGCTCTATAAATTGCCGTAACTCCTCTTCACTGTAGGTGTTATTGAGACTAAGCATGGGGCGTCGGTGGGGCCGCTTTTCAAACTTTTCCAGCCGGTCGTCCCCCACGGTGCGGGGGGCCGCTCGCTTTTGCAGGTCCGGATAGAGACTTAGCAGTTCCTGCCGCCGCCGCAGGAGGGCGTCGTAGGCGCCGTCGCTGATGGTTGGGGCCGCCTCCCCGTAGTAGCGGCGGTCGTGTTCGCCGATCTCGGCCTCTAGCGCAAGAAACTCCTTCTCCACAACACTTTGCGAAAAACTCCCACCGGAAGCGGGACCATCTCCCATCGCACCATCCTCGCCCTCGGCCCCGCGGAGGCAATTCCGTTTTTCCTGGCAGCCGTGCTAGCGTGTCACGCCGACAATTGTTTCATTTTCGTTCTCTTCCATAGACTTATCGTCTTCCGGCTGGCACAGATAGCCGACGCCGTGGACGGTCTTGAGGGCGTCTATGGCGTTACAGCCGTTGCGGCGGAAGAGGTGGCGGATGCGCACCACGTACTGGTCCAGGGAGCGACTGCGAATGTTTGCGTGTAACCCCCACACCTTATGGATGATATCCTTGCGGGAGAGGATAAACCCCTGCGTTGCTGCGAAGGCCGCCATGAGGCCCACTTCCTTTTTCCCCACCGGCGCCGTTGAGCCATCGGGGAAGGCCACCTTCAAATCCTTCGGGTGGACCGTCGCGCCGCAGAATGGGAAAGGGTTGTCGTTGAGGGTAACATTCTCCGTGAGATGCCAGTCCCGCGCCGTCTCCGCCCGCCGCAGGACGGCCCGCACGCGCGCGAGTAACTCCCTCACCGGGATCGGCTTTTGCATGACGTCGTCGCCGGTCTCGAGGGCCCGCAGCCGGTCCGTCTGCGAATAGCGGTCGGCGATGAATATGGTGGGCGTGTGTTGCCCGTTGCGCTGCAGCTGTTCCAGGAATTCCACGCCGGAATGTCCTTGCACGCTCATGTTTAATACGAGCAGATTCACAAAATGGTCCGCCAAAATTCGACTGGCCTCCCGCAGCGAGGAGGCCCCCGCGGCGCCCAAATCCGCATCAAGAAAATGGCGCACAACAACCTGTGTGAGTTCCTCATCTCCATCTACGACGAGGACGAACGGGGCTAACTTACTATCCTTCACCGCCCGTTTGCTTGCGGCGCCCCGGCGGGCAGTCAAAGGCTAATGGCATTATTCATATTTTTTTAAGTTAAGGGTGATGCCCATGCGGGAATGGCTCCAACGGCTGTTGCAAAGTAGCCCCTTTGAATTTTGCCGAGGAGAGGCACTTAGGCATGCGGTACGGAAAATTATTCTAGGGGAAAAAATTTTCCGGGTAGCCATCGCCGGCTGCACAAATGGCTGCAGACACGGCGTCCCGGTCCGTCGGGTGAGTGACGCCACACCAGGGGGAGTCCGTTTGTCGAACGTTCACGGGGAAGGAGTTCCGTGCTACGGCCCGGGAAAGTGCCTGCGGTAGGCCCCATTCGCCGTTCGCCAACCCCCCCGCCGCAAAAAATTCTTCGCCGTCCGCCTCCAGGAGTGGCAAAAAGTTCCGCTGGAGATAGAAAAGGTTCATGGCGGTTGGCGTTTGGGCGCCTAGGGCTAGGTCCGGCCGGCTTGATAGAATTTCCCCATTTTCGAAGCGGATTCCCCGCACTTCGTTGATAGTCAGTAATTTGCTATCTTTCACGGCGCAGATTCCGCGGGACACGGGCCCATTTGGCGAGAGGGTGGCGGCGAGACGGTAGGCCAGCAGGGTGGAGGAATTGGGGGCGGCCCGGACCGCATCTGCCAGGTCCCGCCAGGCCGCTGGGCCATAAAAATCGTCGCCGTTGGCCGTTAGGAATGGTCCCTCCAGCAGATGGCGGGCCGAAAAAAGTGCGTGGGCCGTGCCGAGGGGTCCCGATCGGTCCGTCCGAGCTCCGGCGGGCAGGTCGGCGGGATTTTGGACGCAAAATTCGATGGCCATGTGCTTTCGGGCCCGCTCCAGGATTTTCGGCAAAATTTCCCGGTCCTGCCGCCGCACTACGCAGACGGCGCGGCGGATGCCGCGCCGGTAGCACTCGAAAATGGCGTACTCCAGCAAGATATGGCGGCCGCCGCCGAAGCGCTCCAATTGCTTCGGACTGCCGTAGCGGGAGCCGATCCCTGCCGCCAGCAGCACCAGCGTAGTGGCCATGGCCCTAGGCGCTAGGCGCCCGCTCCCAGTCAAAGTCCCGCAGGGCCGGATCCCACCAGTCCTGCGGAACGCGAAAAAAATCCATGCCCGCCGCCGCCGCCGCCTGGCCGTCCAATGGACTGTCTCCGAAAACCAAACAGCGGGTCGGAATTGTTTTTAGCCTTTCTGCGGCAATGAGAAAGAGATCTGGCGCCGGCTTCGTGCGAACTACCCCGCCCCCGGTCACGTCCTCCCTGGTCACGACGGCGCGGATCTTTTCCGACAGGCCGCAATGGTCGATGACGTAGCGCACATTTTTTCGAAATCCGGAAGATGCGACTGCCATCGGTCGCGTTTCGGAGTTGATAAAGGAGATGACTGGTCCGATTGGGCGGTGGTAGGGCAAGTAGCGCTCAAACAGGGCATCCATGTGGGCCAGAAAGCGATCCCCGTCGATGGAAAGGCCGCACTGCTCCGCGAATTCGCGAATGGAAATGCGAACGTCGCGGCCGCCTTCCCCACAAAATTTTTCCCACGGGACGTCGATGGCAGCGGCACCGAAATCCCTAAGAGTTTGCTTCCAAGCGGCATAGTGAAGACCCATCGTGTCTCCGACGGTGCCGTCGCAGTCGAAGATCAGCGCCCGGTGCTGGGAGCTATGAAGCCGCTCCAGATTCGCTGGGAGGATTTTCGCCATCGGCCTGTTTTTTTGCCCCCTTCTGTCGGGGCGGGCGTGGAGGAAATTCGAAGGAAATTTTCCCTGCTTTGTCAACCAGTAAAAAGGCGCTGAAGGCCCTCCCGGTGCGATTGGAAACAAAATTCGTGATGAGAGGAGTTTTTCCGTCCTTGGCGAGCGCGACGATTTCCGCCTCCGTGATTTCGTGGCCCAGCATGCGCTTGTAGAGGCGAAAGTTGCAGTGGCCGCCGCAGCAGAGGTAGCCCTCTGGTACGCCATAAATCTTTCCGCCACAGCCAGTTGGGCAATCACAGAGGGGCGAATGGTCTCCGAGATTTTCAACGGCCCGCCTGACCCAGTCCGGGGTTTCCTCCCGACTGTCGGCGAATTCTAGCTTTGCCCGGCCATCCTCCAAAACAACGCTTGCCTTGAATGGCTTGCCAGTTTTTGAGCGGAAGTCGTCGAAGGGTCCCACGCGGCCGTCCCGCAGGAGCACCGCCACCTCCTCCTCTTTCAGCTCCCGTCCGCCGATTACGGCGCTAATATTCACGGACTTATTGGCGGTTACGTAGGCTCGCGGAGTCCTGAAGATCGGATCACCGCTCTCCGGCGCTAGCAGGTCCGTGGGCCGGCTGTGGGCGGAACTGGTCTCGTCGAAGGCCTTCACCCGTTCCACGATGGAGCCGGCAAATGTGCCAATTTCTTCCATGAATTTCGTCCGTAGGAAATTACCCTGTTCGATCTGCCGCAGTTTGTATTCCCACTCGCCCGTCATGGCCGGATTTCGCAGCGCGTCCACGCCCATGGCCGCCAGTAAGTCCATGAGGGAGTCCGCCTTTGGCGTGGCGCGGAGGGAGCGCTCCACCCGCTCCATGTAGAGGGCCTTGATGAGGGTGTCGATGATTTGGGCGCGGGTGGCGGGAGTGCCTAACCCCTTTTCCCGCATGGCTTCGGACAGCTCTTCGTCCTCCACCAGCTTTCCCGCTGTCTCCATGGCGGACAGCAAAGTGGCCTCCGTGTAGTGGGCCGGGGGTTTTGTAGCTTCTTCCAACAAATTAATTTGTCCAATGGCCGCCCGCGGCGGGGTTCCGTCCTCCTCCGTCAGCCGGGGCAGCAGATCCGCCCCCTCCATCTGCTCCTTGCCGTAGACCTCTTTCCAGCCGGGTACGGCCAGGAGCCGCCCCTCCGAATGGAAGTTTTGCCCCCGGACCGCCGTCGTGCGGGACGTGATGTCGTACTCCGCCTGCGGATAAAACACCGCCAGAAAACGGCGCAGCACCATGTCGTAGACCTTTTCCTCTGCTTCGCTGAGGGAGCCGGGCCGCTGGGGCGTGGGGATGATGGCGAAGTGGTCGGACACTTCCTTATTGTTGAAAATCTTTCTGTCGCTGTCCTTTACCCCGTAGACCGTGAGTATGCGGTCGGCGAATTTTTTGTAGTCCCCCTCCAGCGCGCCGAGGGTCTCCCGGCAGACTGGCCCGTAGTCCTCCGGCAGCGCCTTCGCGTCCGTGCGGGGGTAGGTGATGGCCTTGTGGGTCTCGTAGAGCGCCTGGGCGATTTTCAGCGTGGTGGCGGCGGAGAAGCCAAAGCGGCCGTTGGCCTCGCGCTGGAGAGTGGTCAGATCGTAGAGCCGGGGTGGCGACTGCTTGGAGCGCTTCTTTTTTTCCGTCACCGTGCCGTGGCTTTCCCCCTGGACCGCCTCCAGAACAGAGCGGGCCTCCGACTCCGAAAAGATGCGATCCCGGCCCGATTCCTCCTCCCCCTTCTGGAGCGTCCGCTTCCAAACGCCCTCGTAGGTGCCCTCCCGGACGGAAAATTTTCCGACGATGCGCCAGTAGGGTACCGGCCGGAAGTTGCGGATTTCCCGATCCCGCTCCACGACCAGGGCCAGCGTGGGGGTCTGCACTCGGCCGACGGAGGCCACGTTCCGGGAGGAGAACATGCGGACTGTCAGCGCCCGAGTGCCGTTAATCCCTACCAGCCAGTCCGCTTCGGAGCGGCAGCGGGCGGCGGACTGGAGGGGCGCCATCTCTTCGGCGGAGCGGAGCTGCTCGAAGGCGCTGCGGATGCCCTCCCGCGTCATGGACACCATCCATAGGCGGCGGAATGGCTTCTGGGAACCGCTCAGTTCGTAGATATAGGAAAAGATCAGCTCACCCTCCCGGCCGGAGTCGCAGGCGTTGATAACTTCGCCGATTTCTTTTGAATTCAGCAATTTGGCCAGATCTTCGAAGCGATCTTTGGTCCGTTCGCCGACCTTCAGCGCGAATTTTTCCGGCAGAATAGGTAGGGAGTTGAGGGTCCAGCGGCGCAAGTCCGGCGAAATGTCCTCCGGCATGGCAAGTTCCACCAGATGGCCCAGGGCCGACGACACGACGTATTCGTCATTTTCCAGCGCATTGCCCCGCTTCCGGTCGGCGCCGAGAACCCGAGCGATGTCCCGCGCCACGCTCGGCTTCTCGGCTATTACCAAAGTCTTTTTCTTTGAAACTTTTTCTGAAACTTCCTTTGCCACGCCGCTGTTCTCCTAGGCTATCGATGGACGGCACCGGTGCGGGTAGACGGAATCGAACCGACATCACCAGCTTGGAAGGCTGAGGTTTTGCCATTAAACCATACCCGCGGCGAGGGAGATCCATTGGTAGAGCTTTTGCCGCTGTCAAGGGCTTTTGGCCGCCTTCGACCGGCTTTCCGCTTGACATTTCCTCCGATTGGTCCAGCAGGGCGCAGGTGGTGGAAGAACTTTCGGCGTCACTCGGTGCTAGTGGCGACGCGGAAAGGGTCCACCACTTTCTTCGCTATTTTCGAACCGGTCCCGGCCAGTACGGCCACGGGGACCAGTTCCTCGGCCTGACCGTGCCCGCCCTGCGCTCTATCGTTGTGCCCTACCGGGAAAGAGTTACGCTGGCCGACTGCGACCGACTCCTGGGTTCTCCCTACCACGAGATCCGCTTTGCGGCGCTGCTGTTTCTGGTGCACTTTGCCGAGCGAATGGAGAAGCGGAACGATCGGGCGGGGCTGGAGGAGCTGGTCGCATTCTACGACGGTCGGCTGGAGCGCGCGAACGGCTGGGACCTCGTCGATGTGTCTGCGCCAAAAATCATGGGTGCCCATTGGCGGTGCCGAGAGGGCGGCGCGGCGGAGCGGAAAAAATTGCTAAAAACTTGGGCAGACAGCGGTAATCTGTGGCGGCAGCGGGCGGCCATCGTCTCCACTCTCTCCCTGGTCCGCCGGGGCCGGCTGGAGGAAACTTTCTGGCTGGCCGAGTACTTTCTCTCGCACCCGCACGATCTCATGCATAAGGCCGTCGGCTGGCTGCTTCGGGAGGCCGGCAAGAGGGATGGGGAGGCTCTACGGAATTTTCTCGCGGCCCACGGCGGTCGGATGGCGCGGACGGCACTGCGCTACGCCATCGAGCGGATGGGGGCCGAGGAGAGAAAGGAGTGGCTCGGCTCCACCGCCAGGGCCCGAAGTAGCAGCTCCGCCGGCGATTTCGCTCTGTCCGCCGATTTGGGCCGGCGCTGAGGCCCACTTTTTTGTTTTACAGGATCTCCACCGCGCCGCTGCGCGGGAAAGTGGTTCTCTCCTCCAGTTCGCCGTCGTCATTTGGGGGCCCAAATAGCATTTGTCCTATGGAAAACGGAACAATTTCTTCAATCTTCCTTCGCACTTCGGCAGCGGCATGACTGCCTATGCCTAATTTATTCTGGACCCCTTCGCCCATAGTTATTTTTTCAATTTCCCTTTGTATTTCGGCGGAAGTTCTATGACTTAAATATGCCCCATTTGCATTGCGTCTACCTTCGGTTATTTTGATATTTCTTTCTAGTCCCGGATACAGCTCAATGAAAAGAAGCGATAGGTGCAGAATGATGTCCCGGGCGCTTTCATCCCCCGTGAGTTCTCGTGGCCTACCGGGAAGTGGGGGCTGCCCCATATGTTTGAGTTTTTGTTTTATTAATTTTATTTTGTACGTTAGTTTTTCATGCTCGTCGCGGGCGGCCAGGCGCGATTCCCGTCCCAGTGAAAAATCTTGCACCGTTCTCGCGCTTTCCTTCTCCCTGTTTTCAAGATTTTTCAATTCCGCCAGCAGTAAAAGTTTTTGCCTTTCCCGTTCTCTTTCTAATTCCTGAAATATCTCACGAATCTTCCCGTTGAGTGCGACCAATGCTTCCGGACTGCCGCCGCAAAGAAAATTAAGTACGCTTTCGTTTGGAATTTCTTTTTCAATGCCGAGAAGGAGAGTTTGCTGCCGCTTGTCATCGTCATAGTGTCGCTTATCTCCGGGAGAAACATCACAGAGTAGAAAAAATCCAATCTCAAATGTTATGGCGCCGACGAAGGATATTGCTAGTATGACAAAAAGGAGTGTGCCGCAGGATAAACACATCAACGGAATTGCAGCGAGACTAAACATAGTCGCTAGTCCGCCGACAGCAAGTAGAGTGCCGAAAGCGAGTTTAATGTTTTTTAAGAATTCATAGTCAGGAACATTTTTCTCGTTCGCAGCCTTAAAAGTTTGAAAAAAACTGGGCGTGTCGCTACCCGCCTGCGGAACTACTTCCATCGCGAAGTGAATTATACGGTAACGTGCGCATTTCCACAAGATCGAATGTGCTTACGCCGCCGAGCGGATGGGGGCCGAGGAGAGAAATAAGTGGCTCGGCTCCACCGCCAGGGCTAGGAATTCCGCCGCCGCTCCCTTCTCGGGGCACTCAGCTGGGGCGGGGGAAAATTTTAGCTCTTCGGCTTCTTGCCCATCGCCGCTCCTTTTGCGTCGGGATCGGCGGGGAAAGGCCGCCGCGGCGAACTTTTCTCGCAGATGAATTTTTTCGACCGGGCGAAGAGAATTTTTAGCTTTTTGCCGTTCGCTTTGCCGCCGCTCTTCGCGCATGCCTCGAACGCCTCCAGCGCGCCGTAGAGCTGCCTCGTTTTGTCGGAAAAAACTAGCCACTTCGCCTCATTTGCCGGCGGCCGTCCGGGGTCCCGGACGAGGAAGTCCGGGGCGCCGAGCTGGCCAGTTCCGACGGAGGCCAACTCCGACCTAAGTGCCTTGAGTGTCTGGTCCATGTCGCCGCGCCACTCCACTGCGGGTGGGGGTGTGCTCCGCCGCGCATAGTAGGCGTACAGCCACAGGAGCCACTCCGCCGGGCGGTGGATTTCGATTTCTTCCCCGCTGCCGTCGAACGCGATTCGGAGGGGATCGGCGAAGTTTTCGTTCGCAATTCCCGTGACGCGGAAAAGTACGTCGACCGCCACCGATATGAAATCGGCAAACTTATTCCAGCTGTCGGTGTTAGGCGGCAGCCCAACGGCCCCGTCGGCCATGTCCTCGGCACGCCTGTCTTCGTAAACGAGCAGTACGTAGCGAACAAATTCATAGTAGCGATAGCATTCCCAGCTGTTAAAAACGGGAAGGGCGAGGAGGTCATCATTCTCCGGATTTGTCCCGACTAGATTTTTTATTGAACACTCAATTAGATTCCTGCTTTTTGCGGCCCGAACCACTATGACGATGTAGTAGATCGACAGTGTGCATATGGAAAGGAGAGCGATGGAAAACCACTCGGACCATTCAATTCTGCCGGCGCTAAGTGCGCAATTTCGAAGACATGCTTCCGTGGGGGCGTCAATTGGGCGTACGGCGCAGATCGCCTCTACGATGGCCGTTGGCGTGCCCTGTAACTTTTCCCCAATGCTGAACTTAAACTCCGAAATTGCCGACCTCACGTAGGCCGTGCTCGGGGACGACGCTTCTTCGGAGTAATTCACAGCAGGACAGGCCAGCAGAAATTGCAGCAGCTGTCAAACGCAATGTCGATTTCAAATCTCGAGGGCCGAATTTCGCTGTCGCCATAGGAACGTTGCCGGCTATCATGCGAAGGCAAATTTTCGGCCGCTGGGAGCCGCCCGAGTTTCCGCCCTTGGGCGATCCGATCGCCTGCCCTTCGCAGCTCTGCCGTCGGCGGGATCGTCCGCTCCGTCGGCGGGGGAAGGTTGTTGCCCGGGACTATTTGGCGATAAAAACTCATTTAGGTTGGCGGCGAGAACTCTTTGTGCAAATTCAGATGATCTTCCGTTTTTTCTTTCATTGGCGTAGTTTTTAAGTGCTACCGCTACTCTCCGAAAAGATCGCACGCACTCGAAGAACGCATTCAATTGCTCCGGGGTACTTTTTCTCTCAAAGGAAAGCGGCGCGGCGATGCCGAACGGATTATTTCCATAGAAATTGCAGCGGCGGTTAAATCGCTCGAGCGCGACGTCCTGGTCGGATGGGCCGTTCGCATTTTGGATGACTAAGGGTTCGTCCTGGTGCGCGGCGAGCAAAGTTCTGTAGCAGAGCAATTCCCCCGGGGATCCGATGACAATCGGATCGCCCCCTAGTGTGACCGTATGGGGAGTTTCGTAGTCTTCATTTTTGATCCCAGCGTCCGCGAGCGCGGCATTGAATCTTCCCGCTACCGCGGACACGAACTCTCCCTGATCGTCGACATCCAACGGCAGCGTCACGTCCCCAGCGGGTTCGTTTCCGATTTTATTCATTTTCCACCCATCGGCTAAGGAGCTAATTAGCGCATAGTAAGGGGCGTATTCCGGCAGATTCAAAAGCGGAATGGTAAAGATATCGTCCACCGTTGCACCTGTTCCGTTTAAATTTCTGATCGATTGCTCGAGAAGACTACTCCTTTGGGTGGCCTGGATCATTGTGACGAAAAAGTAAATTGAAAGCGTGAAAATAGTGAAAATAACAAGGCGAAACCACTCGGATCCGCGCACGGAACACTCGCCGAGTGCACAATTTTTGATGTATGCCGCCGTGGCGCCTTTAACACAGAGCGTGGTGCAAAATAAATCTACGATTTCCGTCGGCACATTTTGTAATTTTTCTGCTATGGTAAAGCCGAAGTTCGAAAAATTCCGCCCGATGGTGATTGCATTTGTATCTGCCCTATGTGGCTGCGCAACTGGATAACTCATGGTCGTACCATGGGCAGAAATTACGACATTTGTCAAGCGTGCTCTTTGGGCGTTTGCCGGGTGTGCTAGCGTTTTTCATCCCCGATGGCCTAGGTTCTGCCCTAGGGCGTTCGCGGTCCGTCCGCTTTTCGCCTCTTGTCACGTCCCTATAATGGTTTGGGTCGGTGACCGCCGAAAACGGTTGCCCGTTGAACTAGCCCGGCTAGAGTACTGTTTTCGCCCTTATGCAATACCTACACGCCCACTGGCGCATGGAGTATATCCAAGTTCCGCGGCGGGACCGCGGGGCGCCCTTCCGCGTCGCTCTCGATGGGGATCCGCGGGAAAATCTCCTCCTCTGGAGGAGCGGCCACTCCTTTGTGCTCATGAATCGTTACCCCTACAACGGCGGCCACCTGCTCGTGTTGCCCCTGCGAGAAGTGGCGGATCTCACCGACCTGGACGGCGGGGAGGGCGCGGATCTCTGGCGCACCATTGTTCTCTCAGAGCGTGTTCTGCGGGAGGTGTTGAATCCGGACGGCTTTAACATTGGCTTCAATGTCGGTTCGGCGGCCGGGGCCGGCCTGCCGGGCCACCTCCACTGCCATTTGGTCCCCCGGTGGAACGGAGATACCAACCTCATGCCGGCCGTCGGCGCCGTTCGAGTGCTGCCGCAGGCGCTGGAATCCCTATACGACAAGCTTTTGCCGGCCTTCCAGAGGGCGGCTGGCAGCAAATAGCCATGGTGCGTAATATTTTAGAACGTTTTCGGTCGACCGGCCGCCCGCACCACTGCCAGGCCGCGGTCCCTTTGAGGCGACTCCCAGTTCCGATGGGATTCCTTCCCTTCGGCAAGTTGCTCCTGTTCCTAGTCCCCTATGCCTTTCTCCTCTCCCTAATCTGCTTTTCCGGCCAGGTCTCCTTTCGGTTTCACGTTTCGCCGGGGCAGACGCTCAGCGCGCCCATCGTGGCCGAGTTCCCCTTCAGCTTTGAGAGCACCATACAGACCCAGCGGCAGCGGGAGCGGAAGGCCCTGCAGGTGGCGCCCGTCTACAAGCTGGAGATGGATCGTTTCCAGGAATTCCGTCGGCAGGTCAATCAGCTGGAGTCGAATTTGGACGGCTTCGAAAAGGAGTGGACCCGGGAGGGGGTCACCGCGGAGGAGCGGCGCTCCCAGCTGACGGAATTGCTAACGGATTTGAACCGCCGCTATGGCTTTGCCCTAACGGAGGGGGATCTGCGGGCCCTCCTCGAGGACAGCTCCCCCGCCACCCGCCGCTACCTGATCGGCGAGAGTCTGGACATTTTGCAAATCGTGATGTCCGACGGAATTATCGATTTCGCTTCCCCCTCGCCGGCGGCCAGCGAGCCGCGGAACTATTTCCTAAACGTGGAGTTGGCGGAGGAAACCGTGGGGCGGAACCTTCGCACGCAGGAGGATGCTCTCCTTTATCTGCGCATCCATTTGGGGGCCCTCGATGAGCGGCGGCAGGTCACCGGAGCCCTTTTCCACATTCTGCGGCACGGCATCTACCCGAACCTAACCTACGACAAGGATAGGACCGACGAGCGGAAAGCTAAGGCCAGCAGCTCCGTAAAGCCGGTTTCAGTGGCAGTGGAGAGCGGGGAGACCATCGTCCCCGCCAACAGTCCGGCCAGTTCCCTGGAGCTGGAGAAGTTGCGCGCCTATCGGGTCCAGCTGCGGAAGCGGGACCCCTCCCTCGCCGGCATGAACCCTCTACAACTGGGACAGTTCTGGGAGACATTTGCCATTCTCCTCTGCGCCACCCTGCTGCTCCAGCTCGCCTACGGCAGGCGGAGGGGTCGGCAGTTGGGTACTCGTCTAGTGCTCCTTGCCTCTCTCCTCATGGCCAATTTGCTGCTCCTCCGCTTCGAGACTTCCTGCTGGACCATGCCGGCGCTGGCGGCCCATCCCAATCTGTTTCAGGCGCTTCCCTTCCTTTCCCCGCTTCTGGTGGGTGTGATCCTGGTCTCCCTCGAACTGGGCCGGAGGGGCGGCGTACTATTCTCCGTCCTGCTGGACATTTTTTTCACCCTGATGGTCGGGAAGGACTTGTCTTTTTTTGTCTGCGCCCTTCTGGCCATGCTGCTGGCCGTCTATCAGTGCTATAGGGTGACCTTCAAAAGTCAGATCTTGCGGGTGGGGACCCTGTCCGGGCTCCTGCTTGGCCTGGGGGCCTTTTGGATCAGTGGAATTTCCCAGCTGCACTGGGAGACCGGCCTCGCCCAGGCGCTCGGGGCCCTGGGGTCCGGCCTCGCCAACGGCCTTTTGGCCATTTTTCTGCTGGGCCACGTCGAGCGGCTCTTTCGCCTCACCAGCAACGTGCGCCTGCAGGAGCTTTCCGACTTCAACCACCGACTCCTCCGGCAATTGCAGCTCTATGCGCCGGGCACCTACCACCACAGCCTTATGGTGGCCAACGTGGCCGAGCAGGCGGCCCTCGAGGTGGGCGCGAACGGCCCGCTCTGCCGGGTGGCGGCCTACTTCCACGACGTGGGCAAAATCTCCCACCCGGAGTATTTTATCGAAAATCAGACCAACGGCAATCCCCACGGCGACAAGGCGCCGCGCATCAGCTCGCTGATCATTAAGAGTCACGTGCGGGACGGCGTGGAAATTGCCCGGGCGGCCGGCGTCCCCATTCGAGTGGTCCAGGTCATGGCGGAGCACCACGGCACCACCCGGATGCAATATTTTTACAACAGGGCCTGCCAGCTTGCCGGAAGGGCGCGGGCGAATGGGGAGGGTGGACAGGAGGTGGACGAGGGCTCCTACCGCTACGAAGGTCCCAGGCCCCAGTCCCTCGAGGCCGTTATCCTGATGCTGGTGGATTCCTGCGAGGCGGCCAGCCGCAGCCTGCGGAAGGTAACTCCCCAGAGCGTAGAGCATTTGGTCCACTCTATTTTCCAGACGAAGATCGAAGACGGCCAGCTGGACGATTGCGCCATCACTTTTCAGCAGGTGAAGATTTTGAAAAAATCCATCGCCACCTCCCTCGTAAACATGCTGCACAGCCGCATCGGCTACGCGCCCCGCTCCTGGGAAGAGACGGAAAAGTCCACTTCCCGCCACAGGGAGGGGCAGTCGGATTCGCCGGAGCCCCACGGCGCGCTCTCTGCGGCTTCGGAGAAGTGAGGAAATGTCTTGCCGGCGCCGCCGGCCATTCTAGTGTCCTGTCCGTCCCGATTTTTCACCGATGAGACGCCGTCCGTTCCTTCTGCTGCCTCTGCTATTGCTGTTTGGCTGTGCCTCCTCCGGCCGAAGGGGAGACGTCTTCCGCTGCAAGCCCATGGCGGACAAATCGGCGGCCGTTCCGGCCGGTGTCCTTTCGCCCCGGCCCCGCGGTGCCGGAGAACTGATTGGCACGGTTGATCTGGACTTGCCTCTGCTCGTGGAGATTGCATTCGAAAACAGTCCGGATACCCGCCGCACTTGGCAGTTGGCGAAGGCCGCCGCTGCCCAGCGTCGAGGGGCCCTGTGCGCCTTTCTCCCTTCGGTGACCGTCACCGGCTCGGCGACGAGACAGCGCATCGATAATCCGCTCCAGTTGAACGGAGAACCGCTCTACGTGACGGTCCTTGGAACGCCGTCGCTGAAGCTCACCCAAGTGCTATTTACGTTCGGCGCCACGAGGGCAGCTGCTGCGGCCGCTGGGCAGAACTTGGCCGCCGCCCGGCTCCAGTACGGCCGTTCGCTCCAAACTCTCCTCTATCGGGTGCAGGTGGCCTACTTTTCCCTGGATAGCGCCCTGGCCACTCTGGACGTACGAGAGGCTAACCTGCGAGATGCGATGGAACTGCAAAATTTAGAGGAAATTCGAACTCAGGCCGGACTGAGCAATCGGCAAAATCTCTGCCAGGCCCGGGCCGGCGTCCTTCGGGCTCAGGGGCAGTTGGAGGCGGCCCTGGCGGACGTGGAACGGGCTCGCTCGTCGCTGGCGGAGGTCGTCGGCGTGCGGATTTCCTCGGCCTTCCGCGTGGTGCGGAGCCAGCTGCCGGAGGGGATTGAGGCGCTGGACGGGGACGTGGAGGAGATGGTGGCGAGGGCACTCTCCGTCCGCCAGGATTTGAAGGCGGCCCACGCCCAATGGCAGGCAGCCCGCAGCTGGGAGTGGGCCGCGCGGGGGAATCTGGCGCCGCAATTAATTGTTTCCGGAGAAGGATTTATGGGAGATTACCGCGGCTGGGGCCGGTCGCGTACCTTCAGTGCCACCGTCGGGCTCAACTGGGACATCGTGGGCGAGTGCGACAAGATTTTCCAGCTCCAGGAGCGGCGGGCCCAGCGGCGGGTGGCCCGGGAAAATTTGCGGGCCGCGGAGCTGCAGGCGGCGAGAGAGGTTTGGACTCAGTACTTTGCCTACCGTTCCGCCCACCGGCAGCTGCTCTCCGGCCGGGCGCTCCTGGAGGTGGCCCGGGAGTCCTTCTCCGCCGCCGAAATTGCCTATCGTAGCGGGCTTTGCGGCTTTTTGGATCTGCTGAGCGCCCAGACGGCCCTGGCCGGTGCCCGGGAATCGCTGGTCGCCGCAGAAAACGCCTTTTCTTCGGCGCTGGCGGCGCTAGCCTGTGCGATCGGTGGCTTGGAGTCGGGAGGCTAGGGGAATTTTCCATGGGACATTTACGCAAAAAACTTTTCTGGGTCGGACTGGTTCCGCTTTCTCTGGCCGGCTGTCGCCCGGCGGTGGCCCCGAATGCGGAGCGGGTGGTTCCGGTGAAGACGTTTATCGCCATCGAGCGGACCGTGCCGTCCTACGTCGACGCCATCGGAATTTGCGTGGCCTACGAGTCCGTGGACGTGGTTCCGTCAGTTTCCGGATATCTTCTGTCGGAACATTTTGAACAGGGGCGGCCCGTGGAGAAGGGCCAATTGCTCTACCGGATTGACTCGCGCGTCAACGGGGCGCAGCTGCAGCAAGCCAAAGGGAATTTGCGGATCGCCGAGGCCCAGCTGGCCCTGGAGCGGTCCCGGCTGGAGCGCACCCAGCCGCTGTTGGTTGGCCACTACATTTCCCCGCAGGATTTTGCCGCGCTGAGGGCCGCCGTCGAGCAGGCGGAGGGTCGAGTGGAGGCGGCCCGCGGCGATTTGGCTCGGGCGGAGACGCTTCTGGATTTTTGCACCGTCCGGGCGCCCATCGGCGGCGTGGCGGGCTGCAGACTGGCCGACGTGGGCAGTCTGGTGGGCCCTTCCCAGCCCCTACTCCGCATCCAGCGCATGGACCCCCTCTACGTGGATTTTTCCGTTTCGGAAAACGAGTTTCCGGAGCTTTACAGCCACTTTGCCCGCCGCGGCTATCTGGACTGCACCGTCCGGCTCCTGGCCGACCCCAAAAAATCTGCCCCTGCCCGGCTAGAAATTGTTAACAGCCAGGTGACTGCCCAGTCGGGCAACGTCAAACTGCGGGCGGTGATGGAGAACCCAAATTTGGATTTTTGGCCCGGCGAGTCCGTCCGCGTGCGGGTGGTGCTGGAGCAGATCGAGAAGGCCGTTCTGGCGCCGGAGGCGGCGGTGGGATCGAACCGGGATGGCAGCTACGTCTTCGTGGTGGGCGAGGGCAACCTGGCGGAGCTGCGGCCCGTGCGGCTGGGCCAGGGCCACGGCGCCAACGTCGTCTTTGAGCGGGGCGTCGCCGCCGGCGATCGGGTAATTGTCGAGGGACAATTCCTGCTGGCGCCGAAGAGCCGCGTGGCCGTCGTCCCGGATCCGCCGGCCCAGTCCGCCCCCAAGCAACAGTCCGGCACGAACTGAGCATGAAAAGCATTTCCGAGCCATTCATCCGCCGTCCCGTGATGACGGTCCTGCTGGCCCTCGCCGTGGCCGTGGCCGGTTTGTTCTGCTACAAACTCCTCCCCGTCAGCGATCTCCCCAGCGTGGCCTACCCAGTCATATCGGTGCAGGCCGCCTTCCCGGGCATGGATCCGGAGACGATGGCGGCCAACGTCGCCACGCCGCTGGAGAAGGAGTTTCTGAAAATTCAGGGGCTGGATCTCGTCACATCGTCCAATTTGCTGGGAATGACCAGTTTAACGCTCCAATTTTCCCTAGATCGGGACATTGAGGCCGCCGCCGGAGACGTGCAGTGCGCCATCCAGCGGGCGATGGCGAACCTGCCCGCCGACATGCCCGCCCCACCCACCTTTGCCAAGGCGGACCCGAATAGCAGACCCGTCTTCTTCATGGTGATCGGCAGCAGCACCCTGCCCATGGGCCAGCTCTGCGACTACGCTTCCGACAACATCGCTCAGCGCTTCAATACCATAGAGGGCGTGTCCAAGACGGACGTCTACGGCGTGAAGCGGGCCGTGCGCATCGCAGTGGATCCGGCAAAGCTCTACGCCCGTGGGCTTACGATGGCGGACGTGGCCCAGAAAATCCAGCAGGCCACCGCCACCGTCTCCGCCGGTTCCATCCGCGGCGACGGCCGCAGCTGGGTCATTCGGCCGGATGGGCAGCTGGACGCGGCCAAAGATTACGGCGCCATCGTAATAGCCCTACGGGAGGGCATGCCTGTCCACCTGCGGGACGTGGCCGACTGCACGGACGGGCTGGAGTCCGACACGTTTAATGCCTCCTTCTGGATGCGGGAGCGGGGCAGCTGTGAAGCCGTTGTACTGGCCGTGACGCGGGCGGCAAATGCCAACACGGTGGCAGTGGCAAAGGATTTGCGCGCTCTTCTGCCAGAAATTCGGAAGGAGCTGCCCGAGTCCGTATTTTTGCGCACCGTCTACGATAGTTCCGAGCGCATCGTGCAGTCCATCAACGACGTGCAGGAAACGCTGGCCGTTGCCTTTCTCCTGGTGGCGCTAGTCATTTTTTTGTTTCTGGGTCGGCTCTGGGACACGCTCATTCCGGTGGTGGCCCTGCCCCTCTCCTTCCTGCTCCTTTTCTCGGTCATGTGGGTTCTGGGCTTTAGCTTAGACAATCTCTCCCTCATGGCCATGACCCTCTCCGTCGGCTTCCTCGTCGACGATGCCATTGTTTTTTTGGAAAATATGGTGCGCCGCATGCAGAAGCGGAAGGAGCCGCCGGAAGTGGCCGCCTCCGCCGGTGCGAACGAGATCGCCCCCACGATCGTCTCCATGACCCTCTCCCTCATGTGCATTTTCCTGCCGCTGCTCTTCCTGGGCGGTCAGGTCGGCCGCGTGTTTCACGAATTCGCCGTAGTCATCGCCGTGGCGACCTTGGCCTCCGGCGTCGTTTCCCTGACAGTCACCCCGCTCATGTGCGCCCGCATGATTGGGTTCCGCTCCGGCGACACGGAGGAGATGACCGCCATGGAGGCCGCCGCCCACCGGCTGGAGGAGGCCTTTCTGCGCGTCTACGGCCGTGCGCTGGATTACGTTTTGGACCGTCGCTGGATTGCTCTGGCCGCCTGGGTCTTCTGTTTGGCCGGGACATTTTTCACCTTCCGGCACCTGCCCAAAACTTTCCTACCAGAGGGAGATAGCGGCATGCTCCAGGGCGTTTTCATTGCCCAAGAGGGGGCCTCCCAGCGCCGCATGGCGGCCTACCAGGCTCGCGTGGATAGCACGATCCGCTCTAACCCGGCCGTGGATACCGCCTTCTCCGTCACCGGCTTCCCGGGCCTACCCGGCAACCAGGGCATCGCCATGACGTTCCTCCGGCCGGCGAAGGAGCGGGCGGAAATTCACCGGGTGGCCTATCAGCTGATGGGGGGACTGGCCACGATTCCCGGCGCCATGGCTTTTGTTCAGCCCGTTCCGTCCCTGCGGGTTCAGACTGGATCCGTCAGTAGCAGCCAGGGCAAATATGCCTATACGATCACCGGAATTGATCGGGAGAAGGTCTGCGAGGCGGCCCAGCGGCTGATGGGTGCCCTGCGGGCCTACGGCGGCATCGCCTCCCTATCTAGCGACATATATCTCAGCACGCCACAGATTAACGTGCGGATGAATCGGGATCAGCTGGCCGGCTGCGGCGGGACCGTTCTGGACTTTGAGCAGCAGCTGAAGGCTGCCTATTCGGACAATTTTATCTACCTCATCAAGGCGCCTACCCAGCAATATAAGGTGATCCTATCCGTGGCCGACCGTCAGCGGGCAACTGTCAACGACATGGATCTGATTTACCTCCGTGGCCAGAGCGGTCTCATCGACCCGAACACGGCCTCTTCCCGGGACATTTCTCTGGGACCGCTATCCGTGAATCATACGAACAATTTCCCTTCCGCTACGATCTACTTCAACCTCACCCCCAACGTGGCTATCGGCGACGCCATGGCCCACGTCGCCAAGGTTGCCGCGCAGGTGGTTCCGGCGGGACTGTCCGGCTCCTTCCAAGGTGAGGCGCAGGCATTTGCCGATACTTTTGCGAGTCTCAAAATATTGATTTTCGCCGCCATCTTCCTCACCTACGTAATTTTGGGCATTCTCTATGAGAGCTACGCCCACCCAATCACGGTGCTGTCCGCGCTGCCCGTGGCCGCCTTCGGCGGATTTTTAACGCTGCTGCTCTTCCGTCAGTCTCTGTCCCTCTACGCCTTCATCGGCCTATTCATGCTGCTGGGGTTGGTTGAAAAAAATGGCATCATGGTCGTGGATTTCGCCATCCAGCGGCAGAGGGAAGGCATGTCGCCGCGGGAGGCCGTCCATGTCGCTTCCCTCCAGCGCCTGCGGCCCATTCTCATGACCACTTTTGCCATGGTCATGGGCGTGGTGCCGATCTGCCTAGGCTGGGGGGCGGATGGCGCCTCCCGGAGGCCGCTGGGCCTGGTTGTCGCCGGGGGAATGATTTTCGCCCAGGTGGTAACCCTATTCGTTACTCCGGTCATCCATCTCTATTTGGAGGCATTCCAATCGAATGTTCTAGATAAAATTCCCTTCCTCAGGCGGGAGACGGAACAGCCACACGAATCTGCCGAAGAAAGTAAGTAGCTTGCCGGGAGGTGCTCACATGGAGTCCCAAACGGTGCGTCCGTAGGGCCAGGCGCGGGCGATGGCAGTTCCCATGTCTTTCTACGGCGCCAACGTGGGCGATTTTCGCATGGATTTTAATCGCCCTCTTTACGTAGATCACTTTCCCGGCGAAGCCATGGAACTTCGGATGGCGGAAGAGGGAAAGCTGATGGACAAATTCAATTGAAAAGATCTCTTCGGCGATTTTGCGGTAAAAACCTTTGGGAGACTGATTTAGAGCAGCAGAAAACCATGGCCGACAGGGACGAGGAGAAGCTGAAAAGGGCCATCGGTGATTTTTGCCGGTCGCCCGACTCAAAGCTGCCCTTCGTCGAGGATGAAATACGAAAGGAGAAGGAAAAGTGGGCAAAAGAGCTGGCAAGAATGTCGAAAGGACCCAAGATCGGAACTTGACTCCTAGCGCCCGGGGAGCAGCCCTAGGGTGAGGGGGAGTAGCTCAGCGGATAGAGCAGCGGCCTTCTAAGCCGAAGGTCGAGGGTTCGAGTCCCTCTTCCCCCGCCAGCGGGGCGCCGCTAGCGGTTCTTCTTTTTGCCGTCCCCGCCACCCAGGCCCTTGTTGAGCACATCGATGGCCATGTCGTTGGCCTTCATGATGGGCACGGCGATGTTGGAAATGCCCGGCAGGCGGGAGAGGGAGTCCATGACGGACTGCACGAGGAAGTTGGCACCGCGGCTCTTAAGATCTGAGGCCAGGCGGCGGAGCAGTTCGCTGAGCTCG
>JAITDG010000046.1 GCA_031282685.1 Puniceicoccales bacterium
ACATGTCCTTCGGAGCCATTTTCCCGGCCCTAGCCAGCGGAATGGCGGACATGGCTGCCTCCACGATCACTATGACGGAGGAGCGGACAAAGAATTTCACTTTCTCTCGCACCTACTTCCACGAGGAGCTGCGGGTGCTCTATCCGGCGCAGCGGCCCGTAGACCCGAAACAAAAATTCCGCGGCCTTCGGGTTGCCTGTCAGCTGGGCTCGACCATGGAGCTGTGGCTGCGGCAGAACGCCCCGGACTGCTCTGCAGTGACCATGGACACCAACGTGCAGGCAGTGGAGGCGCTGAAGGCGGGCCAAGTGGACGCGGTCGTCGTGGACGGCTGCCAGGCGGAGTCCTTTTGTTCTCGTAACAGGCAGCTGCGGAATGTTTTCTTAGCCCGTTCGAACAGCGGCTACGCCATCGCATTCCCTAAAAATTCTCCCCTCGCCGCGGCCGTGGATGAGGTTCTGGAAAAGATGGAAAAGGACGGCAGACTGTCGCGACTGAAGGAGAAGTGGGGCCTCCAGTGAATTTATTTTCCGATCTCGCCTACGTGGGCGGCGGGCTCGCCGTGACTTTCCTTCTGCTGTTCGGCGGGTTGGCCCTCGGCTTTTCTCTGGGACTCCTGTTGGCCATCCTCCGCCACAGCGGCGTGGCCACCGGACTGATTCGCCGCTACGTTTCCCTGCTCCGCGGCACGCCCGTCCTACTGCAGCTGAGTCTGATCTACTTCGCCCTGCCGGCCCTCCTGGGAATCCGGCTAAGTGCCGTTGGCGCTGGCATCATTGCATTCGGACTGAACAGTTCCGCCTACATGGCAGAAATTTTCCGCTCCGGCATCGGGGGAGTTCCCCGGGGCCAATTCGAAGCCGTTCGGACACTTCAAATCCCCAAAATTCGCGCCTGGCGGGACATCTACCTGCCGCAGATTTTTGCCCGCATCCTGCCATCTCTTACGGGAGAGGTCATTGCGCTGCTCAAGGAAACGGCGCTGATCGCCACGTTGGGCGGGTCAGACCTAATGCGAAGATCGCAAGTTTTGGCTGCAGAACATTTTACATATTTTCTTCCCCTCTGCATGGCGGGACTGTACTACTATGTGCTAGTTTGCCTCGTGGAGTGGATCGGTCGGAGATTGGAAAGGCGCCTCTCCCATGCTGCAGCTTAGGGACGTTCAAAAAAAATTTCAGGGAAGCTCCGTTCTCCGGGGAGTTAGCCTATCCGTCGGAGCGGGCGAGGTCGTTGGCCTGGTGGGACCCTCGGGCGGAGGGAAGTCCACCCTACTGCGCTGTGTCGTGGGCCTGGAGACAATCGACGGGGGAACGATCGCCGTGGACGGCTCCGTGGGATTCATGTTCCAGGACTTCCAGCTCTTCCCCCACATGACCGTCCGGGAAAATGTGACCTACGCGCTGCGGCTGAGAGAGAAGGAAAATTGTACGGCGGAGCGGGTTCGGGAACTCCTAGAGCAGCTGGACATCTGGGAGCTGCGGGATCGCTACCCGCGGGCCCTCTCCGGCGGGCAGAAGCAGCGGACGGCGCTGGCCCGCACCCTCGTGCTAAATCCGAACCTGCTCCTCTGCGACGAGCCGACCTCTGGCCTGGACGCCGACCGCACGGATGGGGTAGCCCGCCTACTGCGGTCCGCCGTTTCCTCCCGACGAGCCATGCTGATCGCTTCCCACGATGGAGATTTTTTAAAAAGGGCAGCCGATCGCATCTTGCACATGCGCGACGGAACAATCGTAAAAGAAGCGCAAAACCTTCCGGCGCCAGCCACTGTGGGCCTAGCGGCGCCTACGGATGAGCAGACTGGCCAGCAGTCCGAAAATTCCGAAGCCTACGAAAATATGAAGAATGAGGGAGCTCCGTTCCGCGTAGAGTTTGGGGATGGAGAGGGCTAGCCGCTCCTGGATCCCGTCGAGCCCCTGCCGATGGCGCGCCCGTTCTCGGAGAAGCCGCTCCGCCCGCCTGCTCCGCCGGCGCACGTCCCCGTCGGTGAGAGCCAAGGCCAGCTGCTTTTCCTCCTCTTCCGGCTCTCCGACGATCCGCTGCGCCGCGGCCAGTGCCCGGCCGGCCACGTCGTCCTGCCGCATGCGGCCCGCGTAGAGAAAAATTTGGGAAAGATCTCGCAGCTCCCGACAAACGGCCGCAAGGCTAGCCCGCTCCGCAGCCAAGCGATGTGCTTCGCGGGCAACTCTATCCGCCGAACTTGCGCAGCCGGCGAGGAAAAGACAGATTCCCAGCAGCAGTGACTCCACTCCTCCATTCTAAGCCGATGGCCAATTGATATTTACTTTTTCAGGAGCCGCCATTCGTCCTCCACCATCTGCCGGATGTCCCTCCGGGCGCGCCAGCCGAGGGCACTGGCCCCGTCGGCCGGGTCTCCGTAGAGGGCGGGGGCGTCGAAGGGCGCTGGATCTGTCCGCTCCGTTGGGATCTCCCTCTGTGTGACAAGTTTGATAGTTTGCAGCCACTCCCCGACGCTCACCGGCCGGCCGGAACCCAGGACAAATTCTCGCCCGCCACTCCGCCGCATTAGGTCTCCGACCGCTTTTTCCACCGCGTCGGCCACGTCGGCCACGTGAATGGGATCCCGAAGGGCTGTCCCATCTACCGTGGAAAATGTTGTCCCTAAAATGGGCAGGGACTGCTCTTTGCCCAGGGCGACGGCAAATGCCGCCGACGGGAAGCGCCGGGCACCGTCGGGAAGGATCGGGCCGGCCGACCCTTCCGGCAGGGCGCCGGCGGCGGAACCGAAGCGGACGACGGCAAAGTCCAGGCCACTGGCCAGAGCGAGGTCGGCGAGGAGGTTTTCCGTGGCGCAGAGGGAGTGGCCCAGCGGCGTGTCGGGGCGCTTTTCCGTTTCCGGTCCGATGGGGCAGGAAACGGCGCTCCCGTAGACGGAAAAGTCCGACAGCAGAAGAAATTTCCGCACCCCCCGCCCAGCGAGGAGCGCCCGCAGCAGGTAAAAGTGGGCAAGAAAGTTGTTATGGTGGTATGGGAGAGGAAATTTCAAAGAGCGGGCCGGACCGCCGAGGGCCATGGAGGAAATTACTAGGTCGAAAGCTGCGCTTTTTAGCACATCTTCTACGGAGGCAACAATTCCACAGTCATTGCGGTAGAACGGGACAGAGCCGGGCAGATTTTCCCGGCGCCCCGTGTAGAGCGCGTCCAGGACCGTAACATCCCAATCGGATCGCAGCAGATGTCGCACAACGGCACTCCCCACGTAGCCGGCGCCGCCAACCACCAAAGCCCTCATTGTTTAAAGTTGGCAGACGGTAACACCGGCGACAACGGCAAAAGACGTTGTCTCCGGCGCGAGAGTGGGGAACGAATTGACGTTTACATATTCTTTGGCAATGCTTTAATATACATGAGCGCTAGGCCGGACTCGCGGAGTGCCTTCACGTTGGAAGCCACACTAAACTGGGTCGTATCAAACTCGATAAAGCCGTGTTTTCTCAGTTCCACGAGCGGCAATAGAAGTTTCGCGGTAACTAGAGGATCGCTATGACAGACGGCAGCATGGGCTATTGTAGAAAGGACTCGTTCGCGAAAGAGTAGGATGTCGTGCGATGGAAGTTTTTCACCGTGAAGGATAAATCCAAGGATGTAGAAGAGAAAAAAATGTCCATAGCCCGCCTCCTCGTGGTCCAGCAGCAAAAGCAAAGCCTCCAGCGAATTGAAAATTCTGTGGAAAATCTCCCAAATCAACTGGACCTCCTGTGCGGACTGTGCCCAACCGAAAGGCGAAAACATGACGTCTTCCCGGGAAAAAAGGCTTACAAATTCCGGAATGAAGGTAGCTAGGATGTCACGGCCAATCGACAAATGGGTGCCCTCCCGGACCAGCGGGCCGTCACCATCCCTCAGATGGCAGTCAAAGGCAAATTTTAAAACGTGACTAACAGCTTCTTGTACGAAAGAACTATAAGGGGCGTCCCAAGTGAATAGACTTTTTGGCGGAAATGGACTTTTTGGCGGAATTACTTCAACTTCAAAGTCTCCTTCATGGAGATGACACCACCACCGCAGTTCCTCCCGTAAAATGCGGGAAAAAAATGGTGCGTAATGGGGCGATTCTTGAAGGAGGAAGGAAATGAAAGGGGATCCCCATTTCGGAGAAAATGCGCGCTCATGGAAATACTGCCGCGTTAGAATAGCGTAAAACAGCTGTTCTGCTTCCATTTTTGTCTCCCAACTGAAATTGGCAAATTCTGGCGTGCGGCAGCACATGAGCTCTAAAAATGAAGTAGTTGCATCTGTGTATTGCCTGGGTAGGGAACTTAAAATCCGTTCCACTTCTGTATGGTAGCATTGAAAGCACTCGCGTAATTTTTGATTTTCAATTCGTTCTACAGCAACATAATCCCTGGATTTACCTCTAAGGAAGTTACATGAAAGGAAGTCCGAATGCCTATGGAACGGATATGTATGGGACGGACATGAGAAGGATCTCTCCGCAGGAAAATCATGGAATGGCGAACATTCTTGAACTTCTTTGGTAGTTGGAATTTTAGAAAATTTCCCTAAGGCAAGGCGGGCAAAGTAAGTTCCAAATAGCAACGAAAGCGCATTCGTTTCATTTTCGTTAAATTCATCCAGGTTAGGCGGCAAGTGACCAACAATAAAAGCAGTAATTGCGCCTTTGACGCTATAGGCAGCGGATAAAAAAAGTTTAACAAGAAGCGGTCCGCCTTCTCCACTTATGATGACAAGCTCTTCAGGCGAGCACTCTCCTCGTGTCCTCATTTGGTAGATGGCCGTGCTTAGTCTACTTTCCACCAAATCAAAACTACATATACGATTTCCTTCAGAAGGAAATTTAGTTCTAATTATTTCTTCCATGGATCGAGATGGAACCATTAGCTCGAAAAAGCAAGTTTTTTTAATAACATTAGGCAAACTCAATCCGCCGCAGTGAAATTTCAATACAAAACGGCCACGCAGAAAGCGGGGAAATCGCGAAAGAGAAAAGAGAGGCCGGTTGCCGAATGACTTTGCCCTAGCGGCGAAACAATGTCCCCGATCTCCGCCGTTCCGGCTTGTGTTTTGGAATTTTTTTCCAAAATGGGGATATGGCTGCGGCGCGGCGGTGGTTTTTCTTGCTCTTACCGCTGTTTGCTGTCGCGGTTTTTTTTCAAATGGCGGCTCCGGTGCCGGGCGAAGAGGTGAGCCGCCGGGCGGCGGATTTGTTCTCCGTCGGCCGCCACATTTCGGTAACCAACAGCATGGTGGCCGGCTGGCTACTGACAATCGTAGTCGTCCTGGGCATCCGCTGGGCGCTCGGCCGGCGACCGAACGCCGTTCCCTCCCGCAGTCAGGCGGCCGTGGAGCTACTCGTGGAAAAACTGCAAAATCTCTTTGAACCCATCGTCGGAAGTCGAACTCTGCCGCGGGTGTTTCCATTCCTTCTCACGCTCTTTATCTTTTTGCTTGCTACAAATTTAAGCGGACTACTGCCGGGCGTGGGATCCATCGGCTGGGAGCGCAATGGGCATTTCTCCGCATTCCTGCGACCGCCCAGCGGGGACCTCAACGGCACCCTCGCTCTGGCAATGGTCTCCTTTGGGGCGTGGATCTATTTCGTTTTTCGCTACGCCGGTCCGCGCCATTTTTTGTGGGACACGTTCGGCAACAAGGCGGATCGGCGGGAAGTGCCCGTTCCCGTCTACCTTTTCCTGGGGGCCATATTTTTGGCCGTGGGCGCCGTGGACCTAATCTCGATCCTATTTCGCATCGTATCTCTCTCTTTCAGACTCTACGGCAACGTCTTCGGCGGGGAAAACCTCATTGGCCGCATGACCGGCCTCTGCGGCTACCTGCTGCCCGTGCCCTTCTATTTCCTGGAGCTTCTCATTGGAGTCATACAGGCGCTGGTATTTACACTTCTTACGGCCGTCTACGTGGGCCTTCTCACCGGCAAGGAAGAATAGGGCACTAGGCGGATCCGCCCGCCTTTATCCAGTTGGTGAGGTTCTGGATGACTGCCCCGGTGCCGTTGGCCACCGCCCAGAGGGGCTCGTCGGCGACGAACACGGGCAAGGACGTGCGCTGGCGGAGCATCTGGTCAATTTTTCTGATGAGCGCGCCGCCTCCGGCCAGGGCGAATCCCCGATTTACCAGGTCGGAAGAGAGCTCCGGCGGACAGCGCTCCAGCGTGGAGCGGATCATGTCGGCGATGGCGTTAAGGGAGTCCCCCAGCGCTTCCCGCACTTCCTGGGAAGTCAGCTGGACGGTTTGCGGAAGGCCGGTGATCGTGTCCCTGCCCCGCACGGCTATGGAGCACTCCTGATCTAGCGGCATGGCGGATCCGATGCGAATTTTCGTCTCTTCGGCGGTGCGCTCCCCAATGAGGAGATTGTGGGCCCGCTTCAAGTAGTTAACGATGGCCAGGTCCATGGCATCTCCGCCCACCCGCAGACTTCGCGCGTAGACGACACCGCTCAGCGAAATGACCGCCACCTCCGTTGTCCCGCCGCCGATGTCCACGATCATGTTGGCGACGGGCTCCTCGATGGGCAGTCCCACACCGATGGCGGCCGCAACCGGCTCCTGCAGAAGCAAAACTTCCCGGGCTCCCGCGTTCATGGCGGATTCCTTAACGGCACGCCGCTCCACCTCCGTAATGCCCGAAGGCACGGCCACCACCACTCGGGGCGCGACAAAACGAGCTGAACGGCAGGCTTTTGCGATAAAATAGCGCAGCATGGCCTCCGTCACATCGAAGTCGGCGATCACACCGTCCTTCATGGGTCTGGTTGCGACAATATTTCCAGGAGTGCGGCCCAGCATGGACTTGGCCTCCTCGCCCACGGCCCGCACCTTCCGGCTGTCGCTGTAGAGGGCGACTACGCTGGGCTCATTGAGCACGATTCCCCGATCTCTGGCGTATACGAGCGTATTAGCGGTGCCTAGGTCAATGCCCAGATCGTGAGAAAAAAATCCCAGCGCTCTCCCCAGTTTTCCGTGTAACCTCCGGTACAGCTTTTTGATCATCTCAATCCGCCCATGCCGCTGCCGCCAATTTGTAGGGATTTTTTGGAAATGTCAATGGCTCTTCACGGAAAATTTCCATTGTCTGTCGAGAATTTGCCTCCGCCCGCAAATTTCTAACGGATCCTCTCCGAAAAAAGACGCACCCTCCCGCACAAAGAATCAAAACGAAAAACATACCTTTTGCCGCCCAAAAGGAGATTAAACGGAAACTAACTACTTAGCTCCAAACAATCACCAACGCAAACGCCAAAGCGTAGAGGAAAACTCCCCACGTGGAACGTCGAATTCCCGGGGGTGTAAAACGGCAGCAACTCGCCAAAAGGGACCCCGCCGGTAGGCCCGAGGCCTGCCGGCGGAAGGTGCCCTAGGCACAATTGTCGTAGAAGCCGTTGAGAATCTTGGAGACAACGGCATAGCTGACGTTGTACTTCTTCGATGCGGCATTCATTGACAGCCCGCTCCGACAGTCCTCGCGGATGGTGTCGCGCAGTTTCCCAGTCACGCGGGTGCGTTTCCGCTTCCGCTGAAAAGAATTTTCACCGGTTACGCGCAGCCCAAAGCGGCGGATGAGCGCTTCAACCAGGTCTACCGGTGAGGAATAGCCACTTCCCTCGTAGAGGGAGTTCAACTTCTGTGCCTTCTCCGAATCTTCCTGGTGAAGACGCAGAAGCGCCTCCTTTTTTTTCGCAAGACGTTTCGCCTCTTTCTCTATAACGCGAATTTCTTCATCTACACTCATTTTCTTCTCCAAGGTTATTATGTGACCTCCACAGAGAGGTAAATTATGAAATATGCGGGTGCAAGAAATTTTTCTTTTTTCTTTTGTGGGAATTTTCCCAGGGCCCGCCCTTCCCGAACGAATATTTTTCCTGCTCAGTTTCGCAGAGGAGGATAGAAAAGAAGAAGCGGGAAAATTGACAGCACTCCCTTTGCCGCTGGACTGTGCCCCATGGGCCATCGATTCAGCCCCGTCCTCTGCATTTTCTTGGGATCCCATCTTTGCGGAATGGACTTCCCCATGGCAAAAATGGGAGAGGGACAGGGAGATCCGTCTTTTATGGAAGCCCCACCTGCGCCACAAGCGCTCGACATTTCCCGGACCCGGACCGTTTCCCTGCCACTCTGGGCGAATTTTTGCACAATCCTATCCGGCGGGCGGCCCGAGCTCCCGGAAAATGGGGCCGACCTCTCGCCGGCCGACAGGGCATGGCTGTATGCCCTCGAAGCGACCGCGGCGGAGAGGGACGGTTCCGCCGGCCTGGCCCGGGAGCGCTGGGAAATGGCGGAAGGGACGGCGACCCAATTGGGCTTTGGAGAGGAAATGAAGGAATTCCGGGCCAATGGGATCGCCTATTTACTGCCCCCGTCCGACGGCTCCGTCGAGCGGATGCGGCGCCGCTGGGAAAGGCGGGGAGATCGCCAAAATTTCAAGCGATACCTGGTTTCATTGGCCCGATCTGGCCGGGAAATGGAGGCCCGCCGCCTATTAGAACGGCACTTGGATACTATAGAAGACCCGGAGCTGATCCTGCTGGGCGCGCTCCTCTGGCCGGAGGATTCGGAACAGGCAGCCCGCCTGCTCCGGCAGGTCCTCCTCGGCGACGGTCCGACGGACTTGCGGACGGCCGCCCTTCGGCTACTGCTGCGGCGACCGGGGGGAGAGGAGCTGTTCGTCTTTCTCGTAGGCCTGCCCGAGCCGGACGATCGGGAACTGCGCAATTCTCTCCGCCTCGCCCGACTGGAGCTGGCGCTGCGGCACGGCCACTGGCATCTGGCTAAATCCCTCGCCGCTACTCTTTTTCACGAAACTCCGGCGGAAGAGAAAAATCGGGTAAAGTTTCTGCGGCTCTGGCTTTGGCTGGCCCTGGAGCAGGTGCCAACGGACTACGGGGAGATCGCGACGCTCCTGCGCCGCCCCGACTGCGCCAGAGACCTGCGGCGGACGGTCCATCTCGCCCTCGCCGACCACTACCGGCGACAGGGGAATAGTTCTCTCGCCCAACGCTTTCTAGAGGAGTGCGGCCCGCCAGGCGCCGACCCCCTAGATCCGGAGGAGCTCGCCCTGCGGGTACGTATCGCCTTTGCCAATGGGCAGTTGGCCATTCCCTGGGGACTTTTGAAGTGCGCCTGGAATTCTGGCCGGCCGCCACCGGAGGAGCTGTTCCTCGAAGCAAATGGCGCCTATATGGATAGTACGTTGGCCCACCAGTGGAATCGGTGGTTGGCGGAAATTTTTGCGGGTCCGTCCCCCTGTCCGTCCCAACTCCACTCCTGGGGCACGCTAATTGCCCTTCACAATGCTATTTTACTTGGAGATCTGCAGATGGCGGAACGGCTTTCCTTCGCCGTTGGGGACAGTGAGAAATTTCCCCTCGGCCGGGAACAGAGCGCAGAGTTGCAACTTAACTTGATACGGCTGGCCATGGCGCGCGGAGACGATCGGGCCGTGCGGGAAGGACTGAATCTTCTTAGAGAGAATTTTCCAGACGGCGACGGAGCGATGGATTCCTACTTCGTTGCCAGCGAATATTTTGAATCGAAGGGCGCCGGCGAAGCGGCCCTAGACGAGCTGCGGGCCTTCCTGGACCGCTACGGGGAGAGCGAGCGCCGGTCGGAGGCCATTTTCCAGACGGCCAACCTGCTCGCCGCCCACGGAAACAGCGCCGACGCCTTGGCCGCGCTGGCGGACATCGGCCCCGATTCGCCCTACGGCTGGCGCGGACGACTGCTCGAGGGAGATTTGCGGCGGATGCGGCGGGAATGGGGTGCGGCGGAGGCCGCCTACCGCTCCCTACTCGCCGCGAATCCGCCCGACTGCGCCATCCCCTTTGCGCGCCTCGGCCTGGCGAAGTGCCTGCTAATCAACCCGTCGCCCGCGGCACGGCGGGAAGCGCTGGAAACCTTGGAGTGGCTCTCGGCCGAACCGGCCTCAAATGGGGATTTTGCCCTGGAAGCCGGCTATGCCCTGGCCCTAGCCCTGCGCCGCGAAGGAGATTGGGGCCGGGCCCGGCAGGCGCTGGAGAAGGGCGTGCAAAGTTATCGCCACGAACGGAAAGGTCAGGCCATCTCCGCAAAGGGCAATTTTTGGCTTTCCGCCAGCGAATCCCTGCTGCGCCCTGGCCCCTAGGCGCAGAGTTCAAATTTTCCCCGCCGGGACCGGACACTGGGCCGCCGCTCTAAAAATAAAAAACACTAGAATTACGCTCCTTCGCATGGGAATACTTTTTTCTCTATTTTTCAATCAAAAAACTATGGTAAAATCTCCGAATGAGCGCCGTCGCTGGCCCACTATCCCGGGAGGAAAAAAAATTCCTAAATGCTTGTAGGAAAGCTATGAAGCTGCCAGGCGGGAAATTAATAACTAAAAATGACGTTAGGACTTATCTGCGAACTGGGGAGTCAACTTTTTCGGTACGATTTACCTTTATTAGGATGATTAGTAGGTATCCGCTTGATCCGCTATTGCTATCAGCTTTTCACAGGGAAGATGGTCTCTTTTCCCTAATCGGCCACAAACTCTTCTCCCTAGTCGAACGCCAGTGAGGGGGTGCCGGCCGCTTCTGGGCGCCGGTCCCGGCGGACCGCGACGATTTCAACTTTGTCCAATTTCCGCCAAAAGCCTTCGAAATTCTTCGCAGTTGGGGTCGTAGGGCTTCCCGCCATGGATGCGCCCAAAGGCGATGAGGGCCAGCCTGTCTCCCCGCTCTCCGTCCCGCCCGACGACGCCGGACCGGCCAGCCAGCGCCTCGCCGATGGCCAATTCGGCCGATTCGCGAATTAGGCACAGATCCTGATCGTTGGGAGGGGCAGAGCGGGCAAAGTAGCCGCTCTTCTGCACCAGCGTCTTTTCCGCACCGATGTGGACCGCCAACTGCTCCCCAAACCACTTGCCGGGATTGATGCGGTCCAGCTTAACGTGGCCAAAGGCGTCCCGCGGAACATCTAAGCCCTCTCGCTCCATTTCCGACACGATGGTTTCCACGCCGGCCCCCTCGCTGACGAAGAGGTTCACATTGCCCACAGATTCCATAACTTGCTGCAAACGATCGATTTCCGCGGCCATGTCCCAGCGCATTTCCGGCAGGTAGATCCCGTGGATTTCCCAGCGGCGCCGGTCCAGGCCCATGGCCGGCAAAAATTCCCGCCCGTCCAAACCGCTGCGGTAGTGAAGAGCGGCGGCGGCCGTGAGCCAGCCGCAGTGGCGCCCCATGACCTCGTGGACAATGAGCATGCGGGGGGCAGAGGTGCACTCGTTTACTATGTGGCTAAAAAAGTGGGAACTTTCCTGGGCCGCCGTATGCGCCCCAAGTGTCAAACTAATGGGGGCAATATCGTTATCGATCGTTTTAGGTAGGCCAACCACCGCCACCGGCCGCCCCTCCGCCGAAAGGCGCTCGGCCAGCTGGGCCGCCACGGCGCTGGTGTCGTCGCCACCGATCGTGTGCAAAATGGAAATTCTGTCCCGGGAGAGCCGTTCCGTGGCCACCTTCTGCGGGTCTTCCCCTTCGCCGATGAGTCCTCGCCTGCGGCAGTCTTCCCCATTAGTCAGCTTCACTCGGCTGTTCCCAATTGCACTGCCGCCGAAGGCCAGCAGACGGCCGACCGACCGGACCGCCGCCGCAGTTACGGTGAAGGAGTCGCCCCGCAGCAGGCCGGCGTAGCCGTTCCGGTAGCAGAGAATTTCCGCGGAAGGGGTCAGACGGCCGTAGCCTTCGATGAGGCAGCCGACCGCCGCCGAAAGGCAGGGCGCGATCCCCCCGGCCGTGAGAATCCCAATGCGCTGCTGTGCCATGGGGCTAGAAAAAGGCGTTCTCGCCAATTTCCAAGATTTTCTTGGCTTTTCTTGTGCCGTTGCCCGAGAAAGGCTTCGTAGATCGGGTAGCGGCCGACGGTGCTCCGAGAGCCTTTTTTCAGTCCCTGCGATGTGCCCTAAGTTCAAGTCTCCATGTCGGGCGGACGAAAATGGATAGACAGCCACTTGATAAAAACGTTGCCGGCTGCGATTATTTTGCCATATCCATACGGCATAGTGCAAACGTGCTCACTGCCCAATAGAGTTTTCGGCAATCCGGCTAAGGCGGCAAGGGAGGCCATAGTTGTCGATGAAGGAATTTCCGAAGAGAATAGAGATGCGCTGATTGCAGTCGTAACGGCAAAACTGTCCCCGACCGTAGGAGATTACTGCATTGTGATAGTGCTATCGATAGTTACAATTGGAATTTACCCGATAGTGTGCTTCATAATGTATGGAAATACTGGCGAAATTAATCTAGGAAAGTCAGAAAACGAAACGGACGAAGAACAGAAAAGCAGGACGCTGGAAAGCGCGGGAATTAGCCCGGAGTTTTTTGCTAATGTGCGGGAACTCGATCGAAAGCGGTCGAAAATGCAAAGTCAGGCGCTCTCAGTGCTTAGGTTACTTCTCTCCCGCATAAATATTCGCTGTAATAATTTTGCTCCAATGAAAATTGGCGAAATCACATGTGACACGCTAGAAGAAGCCATCCTTGCCGTTCTAACTTCCCGTGCTGCCGGCGAACATTTCGTCGAAACCACATATTCAATTGAAATATTCTCTTCATTGGCCGACTTAGATAGAGAACTTAAACAAAAGCCCTTCATAGACGAGGAAGGGAAACATCTTACTAAGCCTGGGCTACCGAGCTCCATGCAATTAGAATTAAAGGAAGACGCATGCGAGAAAACATCGGACGGTTCGGCGAGAAAGCCGAAAAATAGGGCCGATTGGGAACGTCTTTTGAAGTTTATGCAGCACTACCAAGGCTATGTAAGGGGGAAAAAGGCAGCCACTAAGGTGGCGGACAATCTACGGGTAGTGCAGGAAAAGGGCGCGGAGGACTTCATGCGGAAAAGATGGGAGGAGGAAAAAAATCCTAAGAAAAGAGAGGAGATGAAGGAGCTCATGGAAAATGAGCAATTCCCAAAATCAACCGCCTTTATGATTCCGATGATGAGAAATATTCTCCGAGAGGCGACCGAGAAAATGGAATCCGCGCTCAACCAGCTCACGGATCTATTCGAAGAAGTTCCAGCGTCAGAATCCGTCTAGGGGAATCTTTTTTGCCTAAGGGCCGACTCTACCGATAGTTGCCGGAGCGGACAGAGAAAAACATTGACGGTTGCAACCTCCCCACTACTCATAGGGCCATGACATTATCGTGCACTTTTTCCTGTAGAGTTTTCGGCAACCCGTACGATGCGGCAAAGAGGGAATTAGATGCGAATCACGAAATTACCGATACTGCCAAAGCGATGGCTACCGCAACTCTGACGGCAAAATTGACACCAAGTGCCTTGGATTGGTTCCTCGTCGTAGTGCTATCGTTAATCACGATTTCTATTTACGCTATCGTATGCTTCATAATTTATGGAAGAAACAGGGAAGTTAGTTTGGTGGAATTAGAAAGCAGGACACCGGAGGAGCGCAATAGGGCGCTAGAGGAAGCGGGAGTCAACCCCCTACTGCTCGTCGATGCAGTTGCGTTTGGTCAACAGGAGGAAGAAATTCGACCGCGGTTCCTGGATGCACTTGAAAATATTCTGGCTCGCGTAGGCATCTACTGCAAAAATTTCACTCCAAGAGAGATCTGTGGACGTTTCTGTAATACGCTAGGAGAGTCCATCCAAGCAGTCCTGGACGCGCGTGTCAAAGAAGGCAGCCTAATGAGTTTCCCGCTTTGCTGGAGCGAGGAACATATTCCTACAATATATAGTTTTAGCGAAGCCTTTACGAAAGATACCTATACATATAACCAGGAACAACTTCCATGGGCTGCGCTACCGAATGATATGAAACTAAAACTAATGGAAAATGCCTGTTTAGTTAAGGATGACGGATGTACTTATCCGTACTACCCCGCCAATTTTGACGATTGGAGGCTGCTCATTATGCTCTGTGGTGCATACAGCAACTACATGGCCGCAGCGGCGCTGGTAGAAAGGTCGTTGGGCAATTGGGAGGCAGTGCAAAAGGAGGGTATACATGCCTTTGTTGTCAGAAAAATAGAAGAAGAAAAAGATCCGAAAGAAAAGGCGAAGATGATGGAGATGTATGAAAAAGGAACATCTATTTATTCCCATTTGCCGCTAAGTACTATAATGTTGACAGTGAGGTCTGTTATCGAGAAAAACATCAAGGATATGAAGTCCAAATTAGAAAAGCTCAACGGTAACATCGCCGATATCATTGCCTCTAGGCCGGCCTAACTGGGCGGATCCTATCCCGCAGTACCGGTTGTCGCCGCGGCGCCACTACCGCTTTCCCCACAAAACCTACCGGCAAGCGTGTTCCCTGGTCATAGCCTACGGCTCCGCTAGGAAAAATTTTCCCCGACCCTCGGTCGCCGGAGGAGCGACCGAATTGTGTTGCCGCGGCCGGGACCGGCTGGCCTACTGCGCGGGTGTTTGAGAAAATTGCGGAAAAGCTGCAGAGCGCCATGCGGGCGCTACGGGGGCTGAACACTATCTCCGAAAAAAATATCACCGGCGCGCTGGGCGACGTGCGGGATGCGCTGCTGGACGCGGACGTCTCCTTCGAGGTGATCAAGTCTTTTCTGGAGAGCGTGCGGGAAAAGGCGCTGGGGAAGAAGGTGCTCCAGTCCGTTGCGCCCGGCCAGCAGCTCGTTAAAATCATCAACGATTCCCTGGTGGAGCTGCTCGGCGGCAAGGTGGGCGAGGAGGAAGAGGAGGAGAAGGCGGTCCTTTCCGAAGACAGGCCCCTGCGAATTTTGCTGGTGGGCCTCAACGGCTCCGGGAAAACCACGACGGCTCTGAAGCTGGCCCGCTGGCTGGGGCGGAAGGAGTACACTCCGCTCCTGGTGGCCTGCGACGTGCGGCGGCCGGCCGCCATCGATCAGCTGGAGCAGCTGGCCCGGGAGGGCGAGGTGCGCTGCTTCGCCGATCGGGATTGCCGCTCTGCGCTGGAGGTCGCCCGGAAAGCGCTGGCGGAGGCGGAAAGTTCCGGCGCCGACGGGCTGGTATTCGACACGGCGGGCCGGCTGCAGGTGGACGGCGACCTGATGGAGGAGTTGACGGAGCTGCAAAGGGCAGTCCAGGCCCAGGAGGTCCTGCTGGTGGCCGACGCGGCTCTGGGGCAGGAGGCGATAGCCGTGGCGAAAGCCTTTCATAGCTCCGTAGGACTTACCGGCATCATCCTGACAAAGACGGACGGCGACGCGCGGGGCGGGGCGGCCCTCTCCATGAAGTACGGCGTGGGCGTGCCCATAGTTTTCGTGGGGACCGGCGAACACTGCGACGATCTGGACACCTTCCGGGCGGAGGGCATGGCTCAGCGGATTTTAGGCATGGGCGATGTGGTGGCCCTGGTGGAACGGGCCCAGGATCGGGTCGACCGAAAGGAGGCGGACCGGCTCTCCCGCCGCATTCGAAAGTCAGAGTTCGATCTGGAAGACTATCTTTCCCAGATGGAGCAGCTGGAAAAAATGGGATCCATCGGCTCTCTGATGAAACTGCTGCCCGGCGTCAGGGGTGCCAACATTTCTCCCCAGGAGCTCTCCCTGCTGGGTCGGACCAAGGCCATCATTCGCGCCATGACTCCAGAAGAGCGGCGGCGGCCGCAGATTGTGGGCGGAAGTCGAAAAGTGCGCATTGCGAAGGGCTCCGGCGTTGAACTGAAGGACGTTAATCACGTGCTCCGCCAGTTCGAGCGCATGAAAAAATCCATGAAAGCCATGAAGACCCCACAGGGCAAAAAGATGGTGCGGCAGATGTCGACGGCCAATGCCATGGACCAGCTTGCCAAATTGTTCGGCGATAGCAAGTAAATGGCCCGGAGCGGGACGGTAGAGCTCTTTGGCGGGCCCGGGCGGCCGCTGGACTACTCCATCCCGGACGAGTGGGCGGAGCGGGCCGTGCCGGGGGCTCTCGTGGAGGTGCCCCTGCGACGGAGCGTCCGCCCGGCGCTGCTTGTGGCGGTGGACAATGGCTCATTCGCCGGTCCCCTGCGGCCCATGGGCCGACTCCTTTGGCCGTGGCCAGCTATTTCCCGCGAAGTGCTTGCGCTGGCCCGCTGGATGGCCGCCTACTACCGGAACCCGCTCTGGCGGATCTTGGAGCTGGCCGTGCCCCCCCACTTGCGCAAGTTGCAAAAAAAGAAAGGGGAAGATGTGCTCCTCCCCCCACCCGCCGGCGGACTGCCCCCCGGCGAGCCCTACGCCGTCCACTTGGCCGTCGGGGACCGGCGCCGGCGGGAGTCGGCCATTTTGGAGTTTTTGGGAAAATCCCTCCGCGCCGGCGGCCAATTCCTGCTGCTGCACGGCGAAGTCGACGAAGCGGAGAACTTTTTCCAAAAAATGACGAAAGAATTCCCTGCGACCCGCTGTGCCTTCTGGCACGGAGAATTGGGCGATCGGGCCCGGCGGGAGATCTGGGAAGGGCTTTTTTTCGGAGAAATCTGCGCCGTTTCTGGAACCCGTTCCGCCGCACTACTCCCCCTCCCACGGCTCCGTGCCATTGCCGTTGCGGACGAAGAAAATCCCAACCATCGGCAAGAGAGTGGGATCCGCTTCCACTGCCGGGACGTCGCCCTGCGCAGGGCCCGCCTGGAAAACGTCCCCTGCCTGCTCACGGCTCCGGCTCCCTCCCTGGAGACCTTCCGGGCCGCCGAACGGGGAAAAATCTTCCGCATGGCGGGCGATTCCTCCGCCCGTCGCCCCGCCATTGCCGTGGACATTTCCCAACTGCCGCCGGTGGGGCAGCTACTCTCACCGCCGATCCTCAAGTGCCTGCGGCGTGCCCTGGCGGAAGGCCACCGCTCCATTCTCCTGCACCCCCGCCGAGGTCTAGCCCGTTCCTACTGCCCCCGCTGCGGCGGGCTCTTCCGCTGCGGAGAATGTGCCGTGCCGCTGGCCCTATTGGGCGCGGAGGAGGGCCACCGCTGTCCCCGCTGCGGCCGGACTTTTCCCGGGAAGGCGCGCTGCGGGACGTGCGGCGGCGCACTGCGGCGGGTCGGCGCCGGCATCCGGACGGTTGGGCTGTCGCTGTCCCGCCACCTGCCAGAAGCGCAAATACTTTACCAGGAAAACGGCGACAAAACGGCGGCCGGGAAACGGGCCGGCCCCTGGGACATTCTGCTCTGCAACGTCCCGCCGCCGGGAACGGTGGAGGAGCGGAACGTGGGCCCGGTAGTTTTGCTGGACGGGGACGATCTTTTCTACCCGAGGAACTTCCGCAGTAGCGAGCGGGCTTTCCAATTCCTCTGGCGCCTGTCGGACCGCATGGGACCCGAAGGGGAGCTGCTCATCCAAACGACCAGGCCCGACTGCGCTCCTCTGCGGCATTTCCTGGGCGGCGAACGGGAGTCCTTCTGCGACGAGGAGCTGGCCTCCCGGCGGGAGCTCGCCTACCCGCCCCACCGGCACCTGGCCCTACAGACCCTTTTTTGCGAAAATCTGGCTCAATTGGAGGACTTTGCCGCCATTTGGTCTGCCGTGCTCGCCGACTGCTGCTCCGCGCTGCCCTCGGCGGACTGGCGGGGGCCCCTATTTCCGGCGGGGAAGGAGCGGGGCCGATTCCGCGCAGAATTTTGGATCTTCTGCCCCAACCCACTCCGCCTCCAGGAGCGGCTCGACGGGCGGCGGGCTCTCCTTCCGGCGCACGTGCGGGAGGAATGGGCAATGGATCCCTTTTAAATCGTTATTTTTCAGCGCGCTAGCGGTAGGTGAGGACCAGGCCCTCGATGAGCTTGGACCAGCCGTCGGCCAGCACGAAGAGCATGAGTTTGAATGGGAGAGAAATGGTCATCGGCGACATCATCATCATGCCCAGCGCCATGAGCACATTGGAAACCACGATGTCCACGGCGATAAAGGGCAAAAAGAGCAGCACGCCAATCTGGAAGGAGGTAGTCAGCTCGCTCACCGTGAAGGCCGGCACCAGGATGAGAAAATCACTGGCGCTCATTTTTTCCAGGTCCTCCTTTGGCCAGAGACGGCCGGCGGCGTTCAGGAAGAAATTGCGGCTGTTCGTGGACGTGTGCCGCAGAAGGAATTGCCGCAGGGGCTCGCCGATTGTTTTTAGGTAATTGGGCAAGTCTTCGACCCGCTGGACGGAAAATTTTTCCTGTGCGGCGGCGGCCACCGTTTCCTTGGCGACGGGCGCCATGATGTAGAGGGACAGAATGAGTGCCAGGCCGTTCAGCACGAGATTCGGCGGCACCTGCTGGGTTCCGAGCGCGTTGCGAACGAGGCCGAGAACGATGACAATCTTCACGAAAGACGTCACCATCAGCAGAAAGAACGGAGCCACTCCCAGAACGGTGAGGAGCAAAATTACGGTTATGGGATCGTAGGTGAAGAAACTGGCGGCGGGATTCATCTCAGAGCCATTCTTTCCATGCAATCTCGCTCCGCAAGAACTTTACCTGCCGTTTAACTCTTCGATCTGCACGCCCACGCGGCCGTCGACGCTCACAATTCGACCGCGGCCGATGGGTTGGCCGTTGGCCCGAATCGTCACAAATTCATCGTTGGGCCGATCCAGCTGAAAAACGTAGCCCTCCCTCATGCTCTCTAAGTCCCTCAGAGATAGCCGCAATGTGCCAAGGTCGAAGGAAAGGGTCACCTCGATGGCCCCCACGTCAAAGCCTTCCCGGGGGCGGGGTGCGGAGGCAGCGAAGGCGACTTCCTTGGCCGTAGCTAGCGCCTTCTCATGGACGGGCCAATCGGCATCAATGTCTTCTAGCGCTTCTCCCGGAATCGATTCATCCTGCTTTTGTTCTTCCGCGTCCTTCTCCACTCCATCCCCCTTGGAGTCTCCGCTATCGGATTTAATTTCTCCGTTTTCAACAGAATTGTCCTCCTCCGGCTCTCCGTCCTTCTCCTCTTCCTCTTTTTTCGCCTCTACTTCCGGGGGCTGCTCCGCCGGCGGGACTGCGTCCGGGACAGCGGGCTCTTCTTCCGGCTGCTCCTCCGAAGATTCCTCTTCGACGTTTTCCCCGCTAGCACTTTCCGCTTCCGCCGCCCCTTCCTCCGGGTCCTCTTCGCCGTCGAGATCCTCTTCGTCCCAATCTTCGTCCTCTCCCTCCTCTTCCGAGAGATTCTCCGGGGATTTTTCCTCCTCCTGCTCCTCTAATTCCGAGTCTTTGGCCATAATGAACTCCCCTAGCGTGGGTTGTAAACCCAACGGCATGAGTTTAGGTGCCCGACGGTGGGATGCAAGAGCAAATTTTTATGGGAAATGAAGGGGCCGCTGGCGTCCCGTAGGGGATTCGAACCCCTGTTGCCGGAATGAAAATCCGGTGTCCTGGGCCGAACTAGACGAACGGGACCGGCCACAGCGGAGCTAGCGCTAGGGGACAACGGCGGCCGGGCAAGCCCAAAGTGGGGGCGGCCGGCGGCAAAGAACGGAAGGGGCAGAGCCAACGGACCGGACGGGGACAGCGGACAGAATCTTCTGGCCCAATAACCTGCTAATCTGGCGCCGTAGCGAAGGGGCAGAAGCCCAAAATTCGGAAACTACGGATCACCCTACGGAAAATTTTCTATGGAAAAGGAACACCTACTCACCGCCGCAAACTGCGCGGACGGAATTCACGGCGGCGACTGCACTTTCATCGCCTCCGCGCCGTTCCCGGTCCGGCACCTGCTGGCCTGCTTTGACGGAACGGGCGGAAAAATAAAGCCCTGCGGCGCTAGCAATCTGCCCATCGGGACGGTCACCGACGAGGCGACGACGGACGACGCGGTCAACGTGCACTTCCTCGGCGGGAACGGCACGGCACTAATGGTGGCCGCCGGCGCCATCGCCCGAGGAGCCATCCTTGCCCCGGCGGCGAACGGCAAAGTGCAGGTGGCCACGAGCGGGCTGCTGCGCGTGGGGATTGCCATCGGCGACGCCCAGGGAGCCGACGATCGGCTGGAGGTACTACCATTCACTCCGTCGGGAGCATAGATAAAGGAGCAAAAAAAATGGAACGACTACCACAGGATAGGGGAGACAACGAGAAGGGCATTGTCTACGCAGCCAACGAGGCCCGCTTCGCGGCGGCCAACTACTCGGAGCCGCTGACGGCCTTCACGGTCGGCTGGAAGGACCGGGAAAATGTCGAAGAAATGCTGGATTTCGTGGCGCCGGCCATTGCGGTCGGCAAGCGCTTCGAATTCAAGCGGTCAGAAAATGGAGAAGCCTTCCTCTCGGAAGTTGACGACGTGCGGGCCGTGGGCTCCGCCTTCAAGCGGGTGGATTTCAGCGGCAGCTCCGTCATGGAG
>JAITDG010000032.1 GCA_031282685.1 Puniceicoccales bacterium
ATGGGATTTGCGCACGCCATGCCGCACGCGCACTTTTTCGGCCGTCTCTGCAAATCTATGAGCAAAAAAACTTGAAATATCCCCGCCGCGGCATGCAGGTCTTTGCCATGCAACCACGATCCTTTCCAGCGAGCTTTCCAAGCGGTTTGCCCATTCTGTCCCAAGAGTTCTGCAAACTTTTTGCCAGCAAAGGATTAGAATGTCGGGAAAATTTCAGCGCAGCCGATAGGGATGTGGTCCCGACAGACTCGGATGGAGAGCTTCAGAGAAAAGTACTGGGGCTTCCGCTTGTCGATCAGTACGGGCTTGTCTGCGCTTTCAATAGGGCCCGCGGTGTGCCAAGCTACACCTGTGCTCCTTTCGGAAATGCCATCGAACCGGGGAAGCTTTCCATTGACTACCTAAGAGAAATGCAAGTCTTCTCCTTTCTCTTCCCGCGCGGCTTTAGAATCCGCACCGCGGCGGCACTGGATGTAGTTCAGCGATTCACGGTGTTTCTAAGAGAAAACATGCCCGACGATTTCCCGCAATTGGGAGGGAAAATCACTCAACCTGCGTTGACTACAGCTATTCGATCTTTGCTCTCCATTATGCAGGAATATCGGCTGCGTAATGAGCCTTGGCTGGAGGACTTTATCTTTGAGAAATTCCGACTCGAGTATCTCGAAACCTTTCAAGACATCCCCCCTCTGGTTGGAATGCGAGAGCGGAGCAGGGATATGCCGGCGGAAATCTGGCATCTGTCGATCGGATCTTGCATAGTAGCCCTACTGCTGATGCGCCATTTCTATCCCAATTTGCGCTTTGGAATTCTCGAAAAGAATGTGCAGCCGAATAGATATGACCTATGCTTTATTTTTCCGAAAATGGAATTTCCGCCCTACTACACGGAAATTTCCACAGATGACTGGCCAGATCTTCCCCGCCGCGGCTAGTTGGCTCCAAAGCCGGTCGAAGCTTTCAGGGAAATGGCAATTTCTCCTAGCCGCAAAAACATACGCAGGAGCAGAATTTTTTATTGAAAATTCTGTCTTTTGCAGTAAAATTGGAGCATGTCCACTTCCAAACTCGACCGCCTGAGGCTAGGCATGGAATTCTGCACTTTTGTCTTAGAAGAAAGCCAAAAAATCAACCGTGGCTGCTGGAACGCCGACAGAGCCGTAACTAGTCCGAATTTATTCGACGGAATAACATCGACATGGACTAATAGGCTCAAGGCGCATTACCTATTCGATTTAGCCAGGGGAACTAGTCCGTGTTTCGCGCCCTTCAGTGCATTTTTTTCTTCATTGTCTAGAAATGTTGAGCCTCTAAAACAATATTTCTCTATGGAGATGAGTTCCTGGAATTACATCCATGAACTTTCGGACAAAGTTGATAATTTTAAACAATTGCTCACAGGAGTAGTACCCCGCACGGACTTTCGAGGAGAATACTGGCTCAGTGGAACCTACAATAATAGCGATAGTGGATTTAAAGATGCATGTGAACGAGTTGTCGCCCGAGAATTTGTGAATTCCGACGTGGGGGTGAACTGGATCACAAGTAACTCGGCCTTTGAAAGGCTGGCGGAACGCCAATCCGCGCAACGGCCCAAAGGGATAGAATTTTTGGGAGTTTTCACTGAAAAATCTCTCCTCGCGTTTTTACTTTCATTTTGGCACGGGGGGTGGAGTACGAGTACTAGACTGGCGGTGGGCCCGGACCCAGGCCGGCCCAGTGAATTTCAAGTTTTTGCCAGCGGCGAAGATGAAAATCCTCCCTCCGGCTGCGTATTTGTTAACGTGCAGGATTAGGAGATTCGACCTCCGCCGGCGGCGGCTAGGCCGTAAAAATTTTGCCGTGGACAAAAATGTCCCCTCGGCTAGCCTACTGCCGGCGTGGAGGGTGAAATTAGGGAGTTTTTGGAGGGAAGCGGATTTCCTCCCGCTGCTCCGGGAGAGGACAGAGTGGTCCGCGTTCCGCTGCCCGACATCGGCGATCTTGCCATCGACATTTCCCGCGAAAACTACCCCTGCATCTACGTGCTGGTTCCAGTTGAACACCCTTCCATTGAGTTCCTGTTGCGGGGTTTCTGGCTCTGCGACCCGGCCCGCTCCGTCGGGAATGTCTTGCATTTTATTGGCGACGGAGAAACGCGGGTCGGATTCCTAATCGCCCTAACTAAAAGTCGCTTTCGCGCGAGTAGCCTCACTGCAGCACTGACCCAGATCCTCGGCGCGGTGGTGCGGCAGCAGCAGCGCTAGGAGGTCTTTCCATGAATGAAAATCCACAGCAGAAGCGGGGGCCGAAACTTAGGCCGGTAGATCCCGGGCAGTATTCCCTGGACATGGGACTAGTAAAGATAACGGTCCACCGGAAAAAGGCAAGCGCTCCGTCGCTACCGCCCGTTGCCGACATCCACCCGAGCGTCGGCAAAATGGAAGAACGGCTGAAGGCCATCGTCGATTTGAGCGCCTTCGAGTCCATATTCACAGAAGTGCTTCGGCCGGAGGTAAAAGATCGCACTCTATTAGTACCGACCCATTTCCACCAGCGGCTGGCCCGACTGCGGACCGCCCTGCGGACGGACATGGCGCGGATGCGGGGCCGCACCGCCGAAGAAATTGACAGTCTTTTGGGGGACTTGGAAGAGCAGCTGGCCGATGGGGATGGCTACAGCGATCTGTTGGAGCAGTACCGACTGATGATTTTGATGGGCTAATTGCCCCAAAAAATAGCTGCGCGACTTCCCCTGTGACCGCCCCGACGCCGGACGAAAAAAAGTATTGCTAGCGGACTGCGGAGCGGTCGATGATGGGCGTGCCGTGGCAAAGGTAGATATAGAGCTTGTTCGAAGGGTGTTACAGCGGAACGAAATTGACTATGAGACGATCTCCCAAATCGTTGGCGACTTAGAGTCGGAACTTTCCGGCGACGAAGAGGTCGCCGCCGGCCTGCCGCCCGTGAAGAAGCAGTTCGTTATTCTGGTTTCGGATCCGGAAAAAAAATTCGCCGACGAGCTTTTCACCGGCTGGGTGCTGCAGATTCCGGAGGACCGGAGCCCGCTGGAGGTCAATGGGCAATTGATCCGTGCCGCCTACGAATTTAATCACAGCAAGAAGGGCGCCCGGGAGCCGGCCAAGACCATCACGGACATCTGCGAGATCGTTTCCCCTAAAATCCTCCGCGGCCAGTCCATCTGGGTGCGGACAAAGGAGCCGGTCCTCGTCGTCCGAACGGACAATCGGATCCCCCTGGGACCGTCCGAAGCGGACGGGGAAGACGGAGATAAATTATAATTCATTCCAAGGAAATTGATTCTAGCTGACCGGCCGTTTGTGTCCGCAAAATTGTCTTGCGCTTTTTAATTGTTTTTGAAACACGGAGGAATGAGTTCGATAGCGATTAGCGCTTCCAGACAGGCCGCGAATGGGCCTGCTAGGTTGAATCCTAATGACGAAGAAGGCCCAGTATCTAGAGAGGATTTGGCCAAGTTCGCGTTTGCGTGGCGAGAAGTTAAATGTGTCCCTGAAATATCCATAGCAAAAGTAAGTGCCCTTAGCTCTTTTGATCCGGACGATTGTGAATTTGTAGACGACCCTTACGTGCTGAAAGATGTTTACGAGCACATTGCGGCAATCATTCTACTTCATGGTGGCCGGTACGCAATGGACCTTCTGGCGCCACTCTATTGGCCGGGAGGTACGTACATCCCGGCCCTGATCAGCGATTTTTTCTGTGTTCGCTTCTCCGATTTAGAGACAGGGACAGACGTGGACGTGGAAAAAATTATTCTGAGCGGAGGGATCGATCGGGAGGCAATTCGGCGCTATTTACTCCAACTGGTCATTTCCCACGATTTAGCCAACGATGCCGTCAAATCTTTACTCTTTGAAGTGCTTTTGGCTCTCTTTATGAGTAGAAAACTGCAATCCCTGCTGATGGCCCTCATTGCCAATGGCCCGGCTAGCCCAGTAGGGACCCTCTCTCCATTCCGCGATCGGCCCATAGGCGCACTGCAGTACGCGCAGCAGACGTTTCTCGCCGCTTGCAATCCCATTCGCCAGGATCACTGCGCATGCCTCTGCTTCGCCGCCTCCTTCGCCATCGCATTGCAGTGGAATTCGCCGAAAAGAATGTTTAAGGTCATCGCTGAACTGCTACTGCGCGGTTGGCTGTCCGTCCCCGTCCCCGGCGAAGACTCCAGTAGCGAGCGCATAGCGGCAAATGTTTTTGAAGGTCCTCCGGCCGAAGGGGAAGTAAGTTATGCGTTCGCACTGCAGCTCATGCTTGTCCGCACCCTGGCGGACGGGTCGAAGGTTAATGCTTTTTCCGCCGAAGATACTTCCGATTTCCGGACGTCCATTGCCCGGGGAGATATTCAAAAATTTTTGGCTCTGACAGGTGAAATAAATGACCAACTGACTGCGCTGGGCCTAACAGAATTGAAGTTAGTTTGCGGCAAATATCCTCGCTATGACTCTTTCTCAGAAAATACCAGCAGCGGGAGATCGGGGAGACGGGGTAGAGGTCTCTGGTTTTTTCCGATTGGCCATTCCCTGGAAGAACTTGTCCCGCCTCGGATATTTTTCCCTAACTACATTGCCAGACTTCAAAAAATGGCAGAAGAGAATTGTGGGCTATCCGCAGTTATTTCAAAGGCGGTAGAGCTGTCCCGTTTGCCGATGTTGGACCACTCCCAGGGTGGCGGTGCGGCGGCAGATATCATTTCCCTAATGCCAAAAGTTAAATTC
>JAITDG010000015.1 GCA_031282685.1 Puniceicoccales bacterium
ACACCTAGATGGGGCTCTTGGGTTGGAGAGGCGTGGTACTGAGCCACGGCACCTACCTTAATGAGAGCGCTCAAAGCGGAATTTTGTGAAGATGGTGTTACCACTACGTCCATATTTTACTTTTTCGTAGGTAAATGTAAACTGAAAAAGCTCTTCTACCGGCGCAATTTCATTGCCGGCGTAGGACAATGGAAGGACTCCCCGCAGAAGAACGCCCACAGATCACCAACATTCGCCATCGCATGCGGCACCGCTAGACCTATTCCCTCTTAGAGTAGCGACTCTTCTACTCGCTGAGTGTGATTCGCAGTTTCTGCAATAGCAGAGTAATTTCTAAAGCCACCAATTAACATTTCAAGCGCCTGCAGCTGAAACTCTCTATCGTTTTGGTCTGCCAATAAAATTGCATAGATAATATCCAGAAGCGCGGATATCACTTTTAATTCCTATCGCTAGGCGGCAGCAGGAAGAAATGGCAGTGGGCCCAGTGCGACGGCGAAGGGAACGAGAAGCCTCCAGCGGGAACGGCCGAGACAGTTCCCCAGAGACCAAAACAGTGCCGCGGACCAAAAAACAAGAACGGCCGATCCGACGGAGAGAGGGCGGGACTCTATCCAGTGAAATGACCCTACGCCATTGGCCGATGCGCCGATAGTCCACAGGAGCGGATAGGCCAAGAAGTTCAGCAGCCGACTGCCGATCAAAAAGTGAAACAGCCCGCAGCAAATAGAGCCAAAGCCGCAGACGATGGCCACGTCGGCCAGCGGAATGACAAGAACGTTAAGGAGAATCCCGCCAAAGGAAAAATTTTGGAAGTGGTAAAGTGACAGCGGGATAAGTGGAATCGTTGCGGAAATGGAAAGGGCGATCGCTTCGCAAAGACGGCCGGACAATCGACGGAAAAATCGAACCCCTCTCCGACTTTTTTCAAAGAGGGGCGGTGGCGGGAAAAGAATCCCCCGCAGACGGTAGCCTAGGGGAACGCCAAAGCAGAACAGGGAAAAGACGACGGCGTAGGAAAATTGGAACCCGGTGGAGTAGAGAGCCATCGGATCAAAGAGCAGGTTGAGGAGGGCGGCGGCGGCGAGCGAGGATAGTCCGCTGGCCCGGCGAAAAAAGAGGGGCGCCATCCAGAGGGAGGCCACCATGGTGAGGGCCCGGAGAGAGGAGGGACCTGCGCCGGTCATGGCCACGAATCCACCCAAAAGAACTAGGCGGACCAGCAGTAGGGGCCAGCCGGACAGGGGCAGTCCGCGGGTGACCGCTCCGAGGAAGGCGGCAATCACTCCAATGTGCAGCCCGCTGATGGCGAAGAGGTGGGCGATGCCCGTGCGGGAGTAAGTGTCCTTTTCCCTCGGCGATAGCTGGCTACGGTTACCCAACAGCATGGCTCCGTAGATGTGGCTGGCCGTCTCCTTCGGATCCATGCCGATGGCCAATGCTTCCGAACTGCGGGCGAAAATTTTTGCAAGTGCTTCCGAGAGAATAGATCCTTGCCCAACCGCGTCCACCAGTCCCCGATCGATGCGGTTGCGCACGCCCGTATCGGCAAGGTAGCGTTCGAATGGGACGCCGCTGCCGACAGTGCGGTGGATTGCGGCCCGGACCCGCAACGGCTGGCCCCTTTGGGGGACCGGCAGGCCATCACCCAGCGCCAGAGTGTAGTAAATCTGTTGCCCGAGCCGGCCGCCATAGCCCTCCACCGCCTCCAGCCGCGCGAATCCGAAAATGCGCCGGCCAGAATTGTAATTTCTTACGGTGCAACGGCTAACACGGATTACCATGGCCAGGCCGGGCCGGCATAGCTCCGCCGGAATGGGCGCCTCCGCCGCCTGGACCGCTCGAAGGCAGCCAATTGCGGCAAAGAGCAACAGCAGGGAAAGGTCCAGCCAGTTCCGCTTTCTCCATCTGCCTAGGCTCGCCATAGCCAGAATGCAAAAAGCGACGGCCGGACACGGACCGCGGAGCAGAATGCCCAGCAATAGGCCGACTGTCGGCAATAGGAGCGGCGCTCTGTCCGATAGGGAAAAATGTTTGGCGGGGAATGTCGCCACCGAATTGGGCTAGATGTTTACGCCAAAAGCACAAGTGAAGACTTAGTGTTTCCGCATAAATGCTAGGCAGTCAGACGCAATTTCCGTCGGCCCTCCATTGGGATCTTTTTCATCCGCGAAGGCAGATGAGCCTCCCCATGGAATACTTCTTTTCTATCAGTGGCGAAGTAACGGAACGGACGTTTTCGCAGTGGATTGACAAAGGCGAAATCAATCGGGCCATTTCCTTAGGTACTGGCGCCGTCCCTAACCTTAGGCGCAAGAGGAGCTCCGGCGAAAGCGGTTGTTTTTACGCCAAATCAAACTTGCATATGGATGGATCGAAAATGTAGGCGGAGTCCGTTGGAAAAACCAAAGGGGCCCCATTACCAAAAACATAGCACAATTTCCCGAAAAATTTAGTAATGCAAAATCCGCTATTTTCATCTTTCCAATTTGTGTCACCGATCAATAGAAATTCATCGTTAGCCAGAAGGGAAAGGTCTGGCCAATTTTCCAGCACGATAAGATTCATCGCATGACCGTTGGTTTTGTTCGCGTTTGTGAAGAAAATCGTTACGTAACTGCCGGCCAGCCATTCCCTTTCCATGGAAATGCGCATAAGGGCGGCCAGGAGTTCCGCGGGCGCCGCGTTTTCTACGAGCGTGATGCCGGCGCTGCTCGCCTCCAGACTGAAAAAATTGCGGTAGAAAAAGGCGGGGTTATTGCCTAGGCTGCACTGCACTCGCCCGAGGGGCATACCCAACTCCCTGCATTCCTCCTCTTCAATGATGACAACTAGGTCTAGGTAACACAAAAATTGACTAAAACTTTCAATTCCAGCTATTTTCCTCCAGAATAAATTCGGCCCAGCGGCGGGAAGTCCATCTAGAAATAGATCGGCCCTCTCCCCGCTGACCGGCTCCAGTCTGTAGTGTCTTGAAGTAAAGACGACTTGCAATTCAGCTCGTAGTCGATTTAGAATTTCAAGCTCGCGCCCTTCCGGTTCGGCAGTGCGGCCTGCAGGATCGCGCCACAGGTCAGCGACGGTTTGCATCAACTTGCTCAGACTCAATTTGGAAAAACGGGAGTGGAAAAAGTTGTCCGCGAAAGCGGAAAGAACGGACCGGAGTACGGCGGACGAGTCCATCTCGTATAGCATCACGAGTCTGGCAATTTCACCGCGGTAGTAGGAATGCTCCAAGGATTCCGCACTGTTGGCCAGTGCGCACTCCAGCAGCTCTTGAATGCTGCCAGTGACGGCTGCCCATACCATGTTTCCGGTGAGGACAATTTCCTTCGCTATGCCATTTGCGCGGAATGCTATCTTCCCACTTACGAGAATGTCGCAAACCATTCGGAAAAAGATTTGCGGCTCATTATGGTACATTTTTCTAAGCAGTGAATTTGCAAAACATACATTATCACCGCCCTGGCATAGGTCGCAATCCATAAGGCCAACCAGCTTATTTCTTATATCTTCGCCTGTTCTAATGTTGAGATTATGAAAAAGTCTCTCCCGTAATGGCGTTATTTCATTTATGTCAGGCATGCTCGCACTAGTGATTATACTTTCGACGTCTGCCACGAAATTTGGAGGCCAAAAGGAGGATGCAAAATTTCTACCTATGCTCATTCCTAGTCCACGTAATTACGGAGCCGATGCTGTCAATTTAATATTTCATTGGCGAACTATAATGAAATAATATTAGCTCTCTTAAAAATTCCCCCCTATCCTCACCCCTCCGCCGGGACACTTTTTCGTTTACAGCCCAACCGGCGCCGGTAGGAAAAAGCCGCTTGGGAGTCGAACCATGGTGAAGGAAACGGCAAAGAAACGGATGGAGGGAAAAGCCGATCGGGCGGAGAAGGATGACGATTTTCAGTCCGTAGCGGCTATGGAGATTGACGGTCTGCGGGCACGGGTGGCGGAGCTGGAAGATTCTCTCCTGCGCGCTCGGGCGGACCAGGAAAACTACCGCAAGCGAATGGAACGGGAGCGGGAGGAGCTGGTGGAGCGGGCCTGCAGTTCGCTGGTGGAGGACCTGCTGCCGGTGCTGGACCACTTCCAATTGGGTCTCAAGGCGGCGGAAGAGGCGGGTGGACATCTGGTCAGCGGCTTTGCCATGATTTTCGACCAGCTGCGGCAACTACTTGCTCGCCGGGGCCTGGAGACACTGGGAGCCGTTGGGGAAGCTTTCGACCCCAACTGGGCGGAGGCGGTTGCGCTCGTTCCCAGCGCCGACGTGCCCCGGGACCACATTTCCCAGGTGCTGCGGCCCGGCTACCGCATGGGCCGGCGCCTGCTGCGGCCCGCCTCTGTGGTCATTTCTGCGGGAGAAAGTGCGGACCAGTCCGGCGATGGAGCGGAAGAGGTCGGTGCCGACCGCTCGAAACAGTAATTTTTGGAACTGCTGGCCATGGCCGATGACTACTATGAACTGCTGGGCGTCAAGAGGGACGCGACGAAAGAGGAATTGAAAAAGGCCTACCGCAAGCAGGCGCTAAAGTACCACCCGGACAAAAATCCAGGGGACAAAGGGGCGGAGGAGAAATTCAAGGAGATTTCCCACGCCTACGAGGTGCTCAGCGACGACAAGAAGCGGGCCACCTACGACCAATACGGAAGCACGGCCTTCCAGCCGGGCACCGGCGGGCACTCTTCGGGGCAGGGCGTTGACTTTAGCGGATTTCGGAATCACTTCGACGTTTTCCGGGACGTCTTTGGCGATCTAGGCGGACTTTTCGGCGGAGCCATGGGAGGCAGCGGCCGGACTGCGGTCGACTGCGACCTCCGGGGCGAAGTGGAAATCTCCCTAAAGGAGGCATTTAGCGGCACGGAGCGGACCGTAAAGTACCGACGACGCATACCCTGCAAAAAATGCAAAGGTACCGGCAGTGCGGACGGATCTAAGCCAAAGGCCTGCGGCACTTGCGGCGGCCAGGGGGCCGTGTTCCTGAATCGGGGATTTTTTCAAATGTCCCAGACATGTCCCAATTGCCGGGGGACGGGGACCGTAGTCAGTAACCCCTGCAGCGAATGCGGCGGAGCGGGAACGGTAGCCGAGCCCCACTCGGTGCGGATTAAAATTCCCGCCGGCGTGGAGAATGGGATGCAACTCCGCTCCTCCGGGGAAGGAAACAGCGACCCGCACGGTGGCCAGTTCGGCGATCTGTACGTCGTCGTTCAGATAAAAGAAGAGCGGGATTTCCAGCGGCAGGGAGCCAATCTCCAGAGCGCCGTGTCCGTTCCGTTCGCCACGCTGGCTCTGGGGGGCGAGGTGGAGGTGCCTACCATTGACGGCAGTGGCATGCTAAAAATCCCCGCCGGTACGCAGTCGGAGACGACTTTCCGTCTGCGAGGAAAGGGAATGCCGGCCGTGGGACGGATCCAGCGGGGCGACCACTTCGTGCAGGTGCACGTGGAAGTGCCCGGGAAACTCACGAAAGCCCAAAAGGAGAAGCTGGAAGCCTTTGCCGAAAGCATGGGGCAGAAAAGCGGGGAGAAGGTGGGGTTTTTTCACCGCATTTTCCAATAGATGTGCGCTCTAGCATTGCGGACCGATGCGGCGGCAGTTTCTGTGTGTGAGGTAGTTAAAATACTACCATGATAGGGCGGCCTATGGCTCCGTCCGATCACCTGTCTGCTGCTACCGCAAAGGAGTCGCCGACCGGCCAAAATCCGCAGAAAATGGAGAAAGCCGCACTGACGATAGCGGTTTTTGCTTTGCTAATTTCAGCGACTATGTACTAGCCATAGGATGGCACAAAAGAACACAGAATCGTAATGAACTGCCTTTCTAATGGCACTATGAATGTACTCATTTTTCTGGGATCAACATTGGCATTTAGCGTGCTTTGCTTTCTGGAAATGTTCGAGTGTGGTCTGACAATTGCTCTCGTTTTTCTAACGTTGGCGGCAACGGTCGGGTATGACGCCTGCCACAAAATAATTCTGCACAATGCCAGCGGCGGAACTCCGACTCTTCCCGAACCGCAGAAAGATCCCTAGGGGCTTTTACTGCCGGCCAGTCGGGCCATTTCCACTGCAATTTCCTCTATGTCTGCCGTTTCGAATGCGACGATGGCCCCCAGACTAGCGACGTAGCCGTAGGTGCGCAGGCCGTAGGGGCGGCCCAGCAGGAGACGGTGGCCGTCAACTTCCAGCTCCCGGGCGGGGCGGTCCAGTCCATAGAGGACCAGGTCCGGCGGCTGGCCATCGTCCAACACGCGGTCGGTCCAGCGCAGGGCCATCGTACGCTCCGCCGCCCGCACCGCTCCGGCCCCACGGGAAATCGCCAGAGTCCCTCCGGGATCCAAAACGGCGATTTCTTCACCTTGCCGCTCCAGGACGAGCAGCACGTCTCCGCCGTCCCGCCAAAGCAGGCGCTGGCCAGCCAATCCTTGGAAAATTTTCCGCGAACGCAGGCGGGTGCAGGTCTCCAGGAGTAGGCGAACGGAATCGGGAGCAATTTCAGCAAAGAGCTCGCCGGAGAGAGAAACTGCGGCAGCCCGTTCTTTTTGAAAAAATTCCAGCCGCTCCCGCTGGTCCGGAAAGGGCCCCTCGATGGCAATGGCCAGCTGCAGTTCCCCGCGGGAGCCATTTTCCGGATTGGCCCGAATATCCCGAAAAGCGAGCAGGAACAGATTTCGCAACAGGTCCTCCAGCGCCTCCCCGTCGACGGGCCACCGCGGCAGTAGGGTCCATTTCTCTCCGCGCCGCTCCAGGAGAACGGTTTCTCCTCCGAATTCCAGGCGCAGGCGGACGGGCCGGTCGCCCATCCGCAGCAGGTGCCGGTCCAGCAGGTCCTCCCATCGCAGGTCCGCCGGCAGGGTAAAAACTTCCCCTCCCCCATTCCCCGCACGAGCAATCGCATCCTCGATCCGCAGGGTGTCCGCCGGCCAGCGGACAGGCCATAGAAATTGCCAACGGCCGCCCCGGCGCAGCACCTCCGCGCCGTCGGCGAAGCGCAAGCGACCTACGGCAAATTCCGGGGACACGTCCACTTGAATTTGGCCATGCGCAACTCCGCCGTTCCCCAGGACGGCCAAATGGACTGCCAACGGCAAGAGGATCCAGCGCACCGAAACATCCTAGGGCAGACCCAGACGGGACCGGGCCAATTCGTCGGCCAGAAGCTGATCTTTTCGTAGCACTAACTTTCCCATGCGTTCGAACAGCTCTCCTTCGACGAGCTGTCGGACATCCGCCTGCGCGCCCTGGAAAGCTTGGTACCCTTTATATTGCAAATTCTCTTCGCCGCTAAAGCCCGGCTTGCTGCGCTCGGCCAACTCTCTGGTCAATTTCTGAGCGGCCTGCACGGAGTGGAGTTCCATTACCTCTTTCCAATCTCCGCCCTTCTTAGCCACAGGGATTCTTTCTAGGGATTTTAGGGTAGAAGGCAACCGCAAAGCGTCCCCGGGGAGATTGGCTGGATCGGCCGGGAAAAGTCCCGTGGGGCCAAAAAAAAATTTGCGGACTACGCCGGAAAGGCTTGTCCTTTAGCGGAGGGGCGGAACACTCTATTGCGATGTCCCCCGGTACGCCGTTCTCTCGAAGCCGAACCATTAACCTGCGGAGCAAGACGCTCGAGGAGGCGGTGGAAGAACTTTTTTACACTTTCGCCGGCCCATTCACCTTGGCGGGAATCGATCCGGAGAAAATTTTAGACGCCGGGCCACTGCCGCAGGCCAAAGATTTGCCCAACGGCGTCGCCGTCGCCTGCTTGCCCGTTCCCGGCGACTGGCCCCACCTGGCCGCCGTCGGCCGCTGCCCTAAAGGTCTCCTCGACAAGAAGGACATACGACTGGTGCTGCTGCTGCTCCTGGGCACGGAGGCGAAGGGCGGGCAGGAGGGGGCGCTGTGGCTGATGCGCGCGCTCCACGACACGCGGCGAATTTACCCGCTCCTGCGGCCCCAAACGCTGGAATCCTTTCGGCGGACGGTCACGGAAGCACTTCGGGACTACGATGGGCCAACGAGGGAAAGTGATCCCTCCGCCGTCGCCTCCTTCCTGCGGGAAGCTTTCCATCTGGCCGTCGCTTCGCGCTGCACTTCGATTCTTTTCTTCGTGGACGCGCTCCGGGACTGGAGAGCCCACATGAGCTACTTTGAGAATATGAAGTGCATCGTCGTTTCCGAACAGGAGGTCTCGGTCAGCGAAGAAAACGTATTGGCTTTGCCGACGCTCAGCGTTTCCCACTACTCGGAGCACCGGCTGGTGCAGCTGCGCAGCGCAATCCTGCTCGCCTTAAGTCGTAACTTACTGCAGTTAAACGAAAAAGTCTGCTGCATCGGCGGACTCAGGGGCAGCGAACGGCTGGACAGCCTGCTCGTAGTGTCCGTGGCGGAGGAGTACCAGGCCCTCTTCAACGCGCGGCGGGGGCTCATCCCCAAGGACGTGAAGGCGGAGGTCTTCGAGCGGCTCATCGCCATCGCCCACGAGATAGCCCTGGAGGGGCGAGAGGGGCACCCAATCGGGGCAATGTTCATCGTGGGCAACCAGGAACGGCTCCGCGCCCACTACCGCTCCCTCGTGTTGAACCCGTTCCACGGCTACGGGCGCCAGGAGCGGAACCTGCTCAATCCCTTCATGGATGAAACGGTAAAAGAATTTGCCTCCCTCGACGGGGCGTTCATCGTGGCCGGCGACGGCGTCCTGGAGGCGGCCGGCGTGATGGTGGACGCGCCCGACAGCAGCAGCGTTGTCCTGCAGGGCGGCCTCGGCACGCGTCACACGGCGGCGGCGGCGTTCACCAAGGTCCACGACTGTCTCGCCATCGTCATATCGCAGAGCACGGGACAAATTTCCCTGTTCCGCAACGGGCAGATGTTCCCCCTGACCGGCAAAACCATCGGCTAGCTTTTCCTACTCCGTAAAAAGTTTCCCTGCCGGCGATTTGTGTTTCCTTTCCGTCGGCGAGAGCTAGGCCCGCTGCGCCGGCAAGGGAGCACCTAGCGGAAAGGAGGAAACATGTTTCAGCTGACAACGGGAGAAGAAATACCTTTGGAGTTCCATCGAACCTGCATTGTGCGGCAGGTCCGAATGGCACCTCCCCGGGAGCGGCTGGAGGCCCTCCGCAGTGCCGGCTTCAACAGCTTTCTACTGCAAAGCCGCGATGTGTTTTTGGACATGTTGACCGATAGCGGCACAAATGCCATGAGCGATCGGCAGTTGGCTGCCATGCAGCAGGCCGACGACGCCTACGCCGGGTCGGAAAGTTTCTGCCGGTTCCGGGAAAAAATTGCCGATATTTTTCACAAACCGTTCGTGTTGCCAGCTCACCAGGGCCGCGGAGCGGAAAACGTGCTCTGTCGGACACTGGTTCGGGAGGGGAGCATCGTGCCCATGAATTACCACTTTAGTTCCATTCGCGATCTCATCCGGGCCTACGGCGGAGAAGTGGTGGAATTGCCGATGGACGAGGCCTTCGATCTGGACAGCTGCTACCCCTTCAAAGGCAATTGCCACGTCGGCCGCCTGGAAGATTTGCTGCGGCGGGAGGGCCCGGAGCGGGTCCCCTTCATCCGCATGGAGGCCTGCGCGAATCTCATCGGCGGACAGCCCTTTTCGCTGGAAAATTTACGGGCCGTGCGGGCCGTCTGCGAAAAATTTGGGGTTCTCCTGGTGCTGGATGCCAGTCTATTGGCGGAGAATCTGCACTTCATCGGCCGACGGGAACGGCCGACGACCCCCCTAAGGGAAATTGCCGCGGAAATGGCTGCTCTTTGCGACATTATTTACTTTTCCGCACGGAAGTTCGGCTGCGCCAAGGGCGGGGCCATCGCCACTGCCAGCGAACCGCTCTACCGGGCCATGGCGCCATTCGTCATTCTCTTTGAGGGATTTCTGACCAGCGGCGGCATGTCCATGCGGGAAATGGAGGCGGCGACCGTCGGTCTGGAGGAGGCGATGGATCCGGAACAGGTCCGCCTTGCGCCCGAGTTCGTCGACTATATGTGCCGAGAACTGAAAAAGTTGGACGTCCCAACGCTGAGTCCTCCCGGCGCTTTGGGCTGCCACGTCGACGGCCGCCGGTTCCTAGAACACGTTTCGACGCAAGAGTATCCCGCCGCCGCACTGGCCGCCGCACTGTTCCTCGCCTCCGGCATCCGGGCCATGGAGCGGGGCGCCCTGTCGGACGGCTCCGTTGGAGGGCGAGATCGGCCGCTGCCCGTGCCGGAATTGCTCCGGCTGGCGGTGCCCCGCAAAGTATTTACCCTTTCTCAGCTGCGCTACGCCGTTGACCGGATCGGCTGGCTCTTTCGCAATCGGCAACTCATCGGCGGAATGGAACTGGCCGATGGAGAGACGCCGGCGGAATCCTTCGCGGCCCGGCTGCGGCCCGTCGGAGGGTGGGAAAATGTCCTTCTGCAAAAACTTTTAAAAGAAGGACTGGCCTAGCGGCCGGCGGTGGAGCGGTCATCACAATTGAGTTCCACTTAGCACTTGACAGACCCAACCGAATTAGCATTGTGCCCGCCGTTGCCGTGGATCACGCTAATAGCAGCACTGCGATCGTTCCACATTCCCCGCAGGTTGGCATTTCTACAATTGCGCCCTCGTTGGAATTGGCAATCCTACGCAGTGTACTCCTGAAGCGCGATGAATCACTTCATAAAATTCGGTTCCTTATTTTTCTCGACGTCCTTTTTTCAATTTTTTCGGTCATCCTATTCCCCGTTGCGCTGATCCGGGCCGCCTACAATCGGGCGACCTATGGCAACTTCACACTGGGCTGGCTATTTGTCTACGGCGCCGCAGCTAGCTGCATTGCTAGCGGCGCAACTGGCA
>JAITDG010000014.1 GCA_031282685.1 Puniceicoccales bacterium
GTGGGAACGGGGTCAGCGCCCGCCAGTACTACTACGTGGACAAGGACGGTGAAATTGTTCCTAAGCCCAAGACCTTAGCCGGGACGATTTTCCACGAATTTTGCCACGCCCTCCACGACATCGAACGGACCGGGGAAATTTCCGAAGGCAACCGACTGGCCGGCACCAACGCAATTCTTGCCTACACCTGGGGCAACGACGAGGAGCTGCGCACCATCGCCGGCTGCACGCTGGGCCCAAAGTACGATCCGCTATGTGACCACTGCTATGATCTTTGTATCTGCCTAGATCGCGGCCTAACCTTCTACCCCCGCTACAGCCACGAGGGCCACGACTCCGCCAGCGGCGATCGGGAAGAGGCCGGCAAGCGGAGGAAGTTGCAGGCCCATTTTTCCGAATCGCAGAAAATAATGGGGGGCTGGCGGGACTACGTGCACTAACTTTGGAGAAATTTTTCTCGCGAAAACCTGGGGCGGGACAGGAACTTGCAGCCCATGCCGGTGAATTTGTGGTGGACGGCCCCCGGAAATGCGCATGGAAAAATCCATGGGCCATGCCATCACCGCGGAGCAGGAACGGGTCTATGGGGACCTGCTCCTGGGGCGCAGCGTGCTGCTGCTGGGCGCGGCCGGGACGGGCAAGTCGGAGTTTATCCGGCACGCACGGAAGCATTTGCCGGGACGGGTGGCGGTCGTTGCACCCACCGGCATGGCCGCCATGAACGTGGGAGTCGGAGCTGTCACAATTCACTCTTTTTTTCAGATCCCGCCCGCCGATGGCGGCTACTTCCAGCGGGAGCTTTTTGCGGTAAAGAGCCGTGTGGCGGGGCTTTTGAAGAACATCGACTACCTGATCGTGGATGAAGTCTCCATGGTGCGGCCGGACCTCTTCGATCTGATGAATTCCTTGGCGCAGAGGGCTCGGGGCAGTTCGGAATTCTTCGGCGGCATTTGCCTGCTCCTGGTCGGGGACTTCCACCAGCTGCCGCCCGTCATTCGGACCGGGGAGCGGGAGCTATTCCGCGCCCACTACGGCTTTCCAAACGTCTACCTGTTCGACGCCAAGTGCTTGCAAAATGAAGAGCTTTCCACCGTCCGGCTGACAAAGATATTCCGCCAGCGGTCGGAAAAATTTCTCTCCCTGTTGGACCGCATCGGCCGCGGGGACGTGGACAGCGCAGTGCTGAAGGAACTGAACGGGAGAGTCCTGGGGAGTAATCCGGAGCCGCGGGGGGCCCTCACCATCACTCCCTACCGGGAAGCGGCGGAGCTGAAAAATGAGGAGGAGCTGGATGCGCTGCCGGGGCTAGTTCACGAGTACGTGGGCCAACGGTCCGGTACTTTTTTACCGATCAACGGCGAAGAACTCCCTAGCCCAGAACGACTTTTACTCAAAGAGGGCGCGTCCGTGCTGTTCACCTGCAACGCGCCGAAGGGGGAGTGGGCCAACGGCACCGCCGCCACAGTGAAACGGCTTGGGCGCGACCACATTGAAGTGCAATTGCTTGGCAGAAAGCGGTCACTCCTAGTGGGCCAGCACCAGTGGTCCCACATCCTGCCCAGCGGCGACGAGTACGTTGAGACAGGCACTTACCGACAGTTCCCGCTCCGTCTCGGCTACGCCCTCACCGTGCACCGGACCCAGGGAAAAACCTGCGACGAGATCATCCTCCAGCGGGATCGGCGCTTTTTTGCCCACGGCCAACTTTACGTGGCACTTAGTCGCGCTCGCACCCTCGAAACGGTCCACCTGACCCACCCCATCTCCCGCACGGACGCCCTGACGGACCGCCGAGTGATCGACTACTACGCCAACGGAGCTCGCATTTCCGCCAATTCCCCGGGAACCGGCCATCGAAAAACTTGAAAAATTGAAAAATCCTAAATAAGAGGGTGTCGTGAGGGTTTTTCGGCTTTGGGCCGTTCTGTTAGCACTGTCCATCGCCGGCTGCGGAACGTCGCGCAAGCCATCGGAGGGCGGAGAGCCCATCATGGGCCGCGATAGCATTAGCGCCGCTCGGATGGAGCGCTTTCTGCTGCGGCACAATTCCACCGTCGACCGGACCTACGCGCGTCAGCTCATCGACGCCTACCGGAAGGAGTGCCGGGCCGAAGGAGTGCGGACGTCGGTCGCTTTTTGCCAAATGTGCCTGGAGACCAATTTCTTGTCCTTTACCGGCGACGTGTCTGCCGGCCAGAATAACTTCTGCGGCTACGGCGCAACGGGCGGCGGCCGCAGGGGTGCCCGGTTCCCCAGCCCGGAGATCGGCGTGCGGGCGCAGGTGCAGCATCTAAAGGCCTATGCCACAACGGCGCCGACCAAAGGGCGCTGCATCGATGGACGGCGCCGGCTGATCCTCCTCGGGTCCGCCCCCCAGGTCGACGATCTCTCCGGCCGCTGGGCCGCCGATCCGGACTACGGGACGAAGATCCGCCGGCTGCTCCGTGAACTGCGCACCGAATAGGCAAAAAAATTCCGCTCTCCTCGGGGCACAAAAGGAAAAAAATTGTGCAAAGGTCCGCCCGACGCCGTGGCAGCTAACGTGCTCTAGGACGCTCCCCATGCGCCGATTTTCCTGGCGCCGTCCGCATTAGAAGTGCGAAGAAATGGGACTCTTTTGTCAAAGCTAATGTGGCAAAAAACAGTTAAAACTAATTGACAAAATTCGAAGTGAACCGTTTAATAGGAGGGTGCCGTGATCAGCTGCGCTCCCCTCAACCGCCGGCGGCGGACCTGTTCCACCCTAGAAAAATGGTTATTTCGTTGGCCGGCTGCGCTTTGCCCAAATCTCATTGGGCTCGACATTTGGCAAAAAATTACTACGCGGCCCCCATGGGGAGGGTTACGCATGGGGGAAACGATGCACGTGCCGGTTTTGGTTGCGCCAATTTTGGAGGCATTTCGAACTACGGCGGGCGGAACGTTTTTGGACGGAACGGCGGGTAGTGGCGGGCACGCCCGTGCCATTTTGGAAAAATTCCCGAACGCAAAGCTCTGGGCCATGGACCGGGATGGGGAGGCCCTGGAGCGCCTGGCACACGCACTGCCGGCCGATCGGGTCACGTTCACGCAGGAAAATTTTTGCAACTTGGACCTTCTTCCCCGGAAGACGTTCGACGGCATATTGCTGGATTTGGGGATCTCGTCGGACCAGCTGGATACGCCCGGCCGCGGGTTTTCCTTCCAGCTGGACGGCCCCCTGGACATGCGCATGGACCAGCGGCGGGGGCAAACGGCGGCGCAGTTCCTCGAAAAAGCTACCCACGAGGAGCTTGTGCGTGCCATCCGGGACTGGGGGGAGGAGCCCCACTGGCGGAGGGTTGTAACGGCCATTGAAGAATTCCGTGGAACGGAGAAATTACAGCGTACGTTGGCTTTTGCCGACCTGATGCACCGGGTGCTGCCGGCCACCTATCGCACGAAAATTGACTCGGCCACGCGCGTTTTTCAGGGGATTCGCATTGCCGTCAATGGGGAACTGGAATCTCTCGAACGGGCACTGCCTAAAGCGTTTGCCGCACTTCCGGTCGGGGGGGTGCTGGCCGTAATTTCCTTCCACTCGCTGGAAGACCGCGCCGTGAAGCGCCACTTCCGCGAGTGGAGTGGCCTGGCCGTGGACCGCTCCGACAGCCGCTACGCCGACGAACGAACAGTTCAGGGAGAGCTCATTACGGCGAAACCCATCACGCCGACCGTGGAAGAGCAGCTCCGAAACCCGCGCAGTCGGTCGGCAAAGCTGCGGCTGTTCCGGCGGACAGTTGGAGGTGCCTAGGGCCATGGCAGTTATCGCACAGCACGCTGGGGAGCGGCGGCGTCCCGGTCGGCTGCGGGCCCTGTTCCTGGCGGCCGTGGTTTCCATCGGCTCCATCGCCGGCTGTTTTGGTCGCATCTGGTACCAGCAGCAGGCTTTACGAGTGGGCGAAATCTCTCGAGCGCTGGAAGCGGAAAACCAACGCCTAGCCCGCCACTGCTCCGCCCTCCAGGCGAAGGTGGCCCGACTCCACACGCCCGCCTGCCTGGAGACCTATGCCTGCTACCACACGGCGGAACCGGCAAATGGCCGCATTTTGCGAATCTCTGCCGCCGAGCTGCATAGTTCCATTCACCGCTCCGCGAGTCTCGCCGCCCAGGAGGGGCGCGGAAAGGAAGGGACCCCGTCCCTCTAGGTCTCGGAAGAGCAGAGCGGCCATGGACAGGCGCTGGCGCACGATGACGGCCTTTGGCGTACTTATTTTTCTCTTTGCGCTTCTGGTCGTGAGACTTACCTATTTAATGCTCTTTGCCCCGGCGGAAAAAATTCGCTCCATTGAACGGACCCGGCACCTCTTCGTCGTGACGGAAGGTCGGCGGGGAAATATCTATGATCGGCACGGCGTGGCACTTGCGGTAACTGTTCCCGCCGTCGAGGTGGGCGTGGATCCGAAGGTGGCCCCCTCGGAGGTGAGGGAGGAAGTTTTGATCCGGCTGGCGGAAATTTTGCGGCGGCCGGCGGTGGAATTGGAAAGTGCGGTTGCGGGCCGCTGCGCCGTGCGGCCGGAAACCCGCTGGATTCGGCTGGCGGAGGCAGTCCCGGAGGGCACTTTCCAAAAAATTAGTGGAGCCCGCCTGAGTGGCATCTATGGCAATCGGAAGTTTTTACGCTTCTATCCCCAGGGAAGCTGCGCCTGCCACCTGGTGGGATTTGTGAACCGGGACGGGTTGGCCTGCTGTGGGGTGGAACGCTTTGCGGACTTTTTCCTGCGGGGCCAGGACGGCTGGATTCTCTCGGAAAAGGACGGACGGCGGCGGGAGCTGTGCCAATTCCGTGCCCGCGAGGTGCCTTGCCAAGACGGCCATGACGTTCGACTTACCATTGATTTGGCCATCCAGCGGCTGGCCGAAGAGGAATTGGCGCGAATCGGCGAAGAATGCCGCCCGAAATCCGCCGTCATTCTCATCAGCGAGGCCGACACGGGCAAGCTGCTGGCCCTCGCCTGTTCGCCGGCTTATGATCCTAATTTCTTCTTCCGCACGCCAATAGAACTTCTTCGCAACCGGGCCATCTGCGATTGCTACGAGCCGGGGTCGGTGTTTAAAATCGTCGCCGTTTCGGCCGGCCTGGAGGAGGGGATCATCGATCCGAGGTCCCAATTCGATTGCAGTTCCGGCCAATTTGTCTGGCAGGGACAAACTTACAGCCTGCCGAAGGACCACAGTGCGATGGGCCTGCTGGAGCTGCCGGACGTACTGCGCAAATCCAGCAATCGGGCCAGCGCCCAAATCGCCATCCGGCTCGGCCCGGAACGATTTTACTCCTACGTGCGGGCCTTCGGCTTCGGAGAGTGCAGCGGCTATGGCTTTGACGGAGAAGTGGAAGGCATTTTGCGACCGCCGAAGCAGTGGGACGGACTTACCATCACCCGCATGCCCATGGGCCACGCCATCGCCGTAACTCCCCTGCAGGTGCACTTGGCCATGGGAGTCATCTGTTCCGACGGATACCTCTTCACGCCACGTCTGGTAGAGGAACTTACGTCGCCTGACGGCTCTCGGGGGGCGGCCATCGGTTCACTTCTGGATCGGCCTTCCGTGCGGCGCCAAGTGCTGAGCCGGCGGACCGTCCTGCGCATGCGGGCCATGCTCTACAATCCCTCCGACGGTCGGGCCGGTGCCTGGACATTCGCCTGCAAAACAGGGACTTCCCAAAAAATCATCAACGGCCGCTACGCGCACGACCGCCACGTGGCCTCCTGTTCGGGTTTTTTCCCGGTGGATCGGCCGAAATTCCTCCTTACGATCGTAGTGGATAGCCCGGAGGCCAACGGCGGTACCGGCTGGGGTGCCCGCTACGCCAAGCCCTCCTTTCGCCGCATTGCGGAAAAACTTTCCCACTCATACTTGCCTTAAAATCTTTCATATAAATAACTTCAACGGCCACCAATGGGAAGGCCATTTTCAATTAGACTTGTCGCCGCACGCGCAAGCTGCTAAAATGCACCTCTGGTCCGTCTAGATCGACGAAGAGGGAAACACGGTGAGCTCGAGCGTAAATGTCCAGTCCATAAAGGCACCGCCGCCCAATTTAGAGGTTCCAGTCATAGCCTGGCTGTTGACAACTGCGGTGGAAATATTGGAAAAAGTGCAGGCTACTTTTGTGGACCTGGAACATGCGTTTGTGACTTGGCTAAAGGAGTCAACGGCTCCCCTCCGGGAAAAATTTTCAGCGACCCTGGCGAGCATGAGATACGACCTAAGGGCGTTTGTTGAATTTTGGGCGGGCTGTGTCGTCCGAGGAGACGTTCTCGCTACCATCGTTGATGGCCTAAAACTTCGCTTGCACTTTCTTATGCAATGACCGCGAAGCCCCGCGGGAGGGCACATAAGTAGAGTTTTTCGAAAAGCTGGGACAAAAGTAGAAAGAAATTTTATCCTCCGAGTGAATTATTTTCTGATTTTTTGTGAATTGCCCTGCTTTTTGGCTAATTTTAGATCCCAGTCGCCGTGTAACTTGCCGATTTACTTTCCACTCAAAAAGCCCAAATCGCCATTTTTATCCGATTGAACTTGCAATTTGCGCATTTTTTGCGGGAATTAGTGAATCGTGTCCAGGCCGTTGGTATTTTTTTTTCTATGCGCCATTTTTCCCACTTCTCTCCCCGCCGATTGGCAAACTCCTCAGCGAGAGTCGCCCTGGACGGATTTTTTTCTGCCCTACCGCTCCCCCGATGGCAAGGGGGACTGGGACGCGAGCGGCAGCGATCCAGAACTGCTCACGCAAACTCACGCGATGCACTTGCGCAATCTTTCCATTAGAATTTTGGACCGGGCAATGGACAAAATTCCACGGCTAGCCATTGAAAGCCCTTCGGCCCAGTATGATAGCAAAAAAAACCAATTTGCGGGCATGGATTTTATTCACGTAAAGGGGGACCTATTTACGGCCGTCGGCGGCCAATGGACTTTCTTCGGCGGAGAGCGGCATCTTTTGTTGGAAGATGCGGTGCAAGTGTTTTTGGAAACCAAATGGGATTTGGAAAACCCTCCCTCCGAGGGTAGCCGCACGGCAATCGGAGGGCAAAACTTGCAAATAACTGTTGAAGAAGATGTTATTTCGCTACACTTCCTTGGGGGCGTGTCCCTCCACTCCAGTGGCTTTACCCTCGACAGCGACAAACTCGTAGTGGAAATTGCCCGCGAGGAACCCATGCGAATTTTGGGCCAAAATTTTACCGGCGAGACAGTTCGCTTCATGCGGGCCGTCGGCGCCGTGCGCATCAACTGGCCAACCCACTCCATCGCCGCCGACTGTGCGCAAATTTTTCCAAATGATGGGGCTATCTTCCTTTCCGGTAACGTCGTAGTCTTGGAAGGGGAAGATCGAATTCAATGCCAGGGGGAGCTCCTGTTCCGCGGCGGTACGTGCCACGTGCTGGCGGAGGGCAGCGTAGATTTACAATTTCTTGGTACCAATTGAATGGATCGGCGGCAGTCCATTGCGTTTCTAATCCTTGCTCCTCAGTTATTTGCTGGTATTTGCCTACTTCTGCGGTGGCGGCCCGCGATTTCTCCATCGTCCCAAGAGCCGCGCTGGAGGGGAACCGGCTGGGACGCAATCGCATTTTTTTCTCTAACTTTAGCTATCTTCGTTGCCCTTCCGGATTTAATCGAGTCGCTATTGCCCGGCAATGGTCCGATTTCTGGTCCATTCCAGTTTTTGGGAACCTGCGCCTACGCCCTATTTCTACCGCTAGTTCTTTGCAGAGGAGCCTTTTCCTTTAGCGCCGGACTCTCTCCAACGAGACACCCCGTCGGACTGGCCTTTCTGCGGGGAGGACTCCATTATTTGCGCGCAATTCCCTTCCTTTTTCTGGCGGACATTTTCGGGCAATATTTTTTAAACATTCTATGCTCCATCGGTTTACCGCTATCAATGGAGCCGCAAAATTCCATCAGGGAATTGGAAAATGCTTCGCCATTTTCCCTGATTTTTCTCATTCCCATTCTGTGCGCCGCAGCACCATTTGGCGAGGAAATCCTATTTCGTGGAGGCATCTATCGTTGGTTAAAACTCCTCTGGGGGAAACGCCTAGCCACCTTTCTAACGGCCGGCATTTTTGCGGGACTCCACGGCAATTGGATTGCCTTTTTCCCACTTTTCGCACTAAGTTTGTTGCTGGTTCGCACCTACGAAATAGAAGGAAATTTACTGCCCTGCATATGCTTACACGGCTTATTTAATTTTAATGGCATTCTGCTCACTTTTCTCGGCCGCTGAGGGAAAAAATCGACTGGCCGGTGAAAAATCGTGAAATTTTAGCATTGCGGAACGAAATTTGCCCATGCTTCGTGGTCGGGGAACCATGCGATGGCGTAAGTGTTCTGTCCTAAGTCTTTTCCTCCTGAGCCTCATCCTTCCCGGAGCTTGGGCGGATCCGGCCCCAAAAATTTCCATCCTCATTCCCATCCATGACGGAGAGAGCACATTATCAATTGCCATGGACAGTGCAATTGGCCAAACGCTGCGCGACATCGAAATCATTTGTGTCGATGACGGCTCCACGGACGCAAGTCGGGAAGTTTTGGAGCGCTACGCGGCCGATGATCCGCGCATTGTCCTGTTGATCAACGAAGATAACTGTGGAACGCTGCGGGCCCGCGTGCGGGCTCTACTCGCATCTCACGGGGACTACGTGCTTTGGCTGGACTGCGACGACGAATTGCTTCCGAACATAGCGGAAAAAACCCTTGCGGTGGCAGAGAGCACCGGCGCCGACGTCGTTCTGTTTCCTTTGGAAAAAGTTATGTCGGATGGAACCGTGGAATCGCCAGTCCATTGGATGCTGCAAGTGGGACCATTCTCAGGCGCGCGGAACGGCAACGAACTCATTCAGCTGCTGGCTGAAGGGAAAATCACATGGAATCTCTGGAATAAACTCTGGCGAGGCAGCACCGCCCGTTCCGTGGCGCGGGACCTGGAAAATTTCGCGGTTGGCCGGTACTTGCTGATCGCCGAGGATTTACTTTTTTTTTGGAAAATGGCGAAGGCTTCCCTTTCCTACGCCATGTGCCCCGATGTCGGCTACCGCTACGTCATAGGAAAGGGCTCGATCGCAACAAGATGGACCGATCCAATTATTAGCCGCCAATTCGTCTCTGATGTTTCGGCGGTAGCGGGGAAAATCTTGGGAGATGAACCCGATCCCGCCATGCGGTGGAAGGCGGAACTCGTTCTCCGCCGGGGTGAAAGGGACGTATTGGATCACATAGCGGCGCTCTCCGACAACGACGGCTCAAGCGCCTTCTTCGAGTACCTGAGCGCCTTTCCTCTGTCCCAACAGGAAGAAGTACGCAGAGCCATGGAGCAGGCACACCCACAATGGTACGCGCGCGCGGCAGCAACTGCAGCTGAAAAGAATTAAGCAGCACCCCCCAGTGTGTGGGGACCGGTTCGGCCGTTCCGCGCCGCCTTCGCCCGCCGCAGGACTGCCCGCGTGCGAGCTATTAACTCTTTCAATGAGACTGGTTTTTGAATAACATCATCACCAATTTCGAGGATCTGAGCCCAATCGAGCTGCGACTGATGGTCGGCAACGAAAATGGTGGGCACGCGCCGCCCCCTACTATGCAGCCATTTTAAAAATTCGACGGTAGGACATCCTTGTACGCACATGTTTAGCATGATTTGACTTACAAAATGATCCGCCAAAATCCGATCGGCTTCCCGTAATGAT
>JAITDG010000055.1 GCA_031282685.1 Puniceicoccales bacterium
AGACCAAGCCGCCGTCGCGTTTAATGCTGCAAATAAGGGAAATACGTTACAATCTCTTATTTGCCAGGGAAAAGTGTCCATTTACGACTTAGAAAATCAAGATGTTAATGCCCAAACTAGTGAGGTTGTTAATGTACTTAGCGGGTACGAGGACGTAAAATTCGTAGCGCGGAATGTCCTACTCCTTCATGCTTTCCTGGACGATGCAAAACGCGGAGCGATGGCCGTCCCGCAAATGTCATACTTGCTAGAGTGGCTCAATAGGAGAGCGCTCGACGGCGGAGTGCCGTGCGTCGGGAAAACATGGCAAAATTTTGGATTTAATACGGGAGATGTTCTTCCGCTTTTCTTCTCAAAATTGTCGCCGGAAAATTTGGCGTCCATTTGCGAATTTCAAGCCGCGCAGGACTGCGTCCCCAAGCTGAGCGATGAGGCCATGCTGGCAGTGACTACCGCGGCTCTCATGGCGCCGAAGTTCTCTTCGTTGGCCGCGTTTGAGAATAGGGAGGCGGATTGCCATGGGAGGCTTACGGGGGAGCAGATTGCCCGTGCGCTAGAGGCTGTCGCAGGTGGTGCGCAGGTCGGTGCCCGTTTCGGGCTTGATAGAATTTGCAATAAACAGGGGATTGCTGTTCCGGCCAATCCGGACGTTCCAGGACCGATGGCATTTGGGAGTTTTCGCAAAGTGGACCTGCTGGTTGCCATGTTCTATGACGGTGACAGGGAGACCGAAGTTCTCTTAAAGTATTTAACGTTCAGGCGCGAAAAAGTTCCGGCGACGGCTATAGGAAAGGAAGTTTGCGATGCCATAGGGCGGAAGATGGTCATGGTTGGCGACAACTGTCGCAAAATGCTCTTAGATGCTGAGTTCCAGGCCGTTCAATCTCGCTTTTCGCTTAGTCCTAACGGCTTTCCCGATTGGGACTTGAAGCAGACGGAGCAGGCGACCTTGGGTTGTATCAATCAGTCTAGGTTCGAAGAGCTATTTCGGATAGGGAGTCTAAAACCAAAGCCGGTAATTCCAACCGTCGGCGTGAACTATTTGGAAGATGATCTTCGCATCGCCATCATTTTGAGAGCCATTCTGCGGCGCGGTGATTACATCGGAGGTTCGGAAATTCCTGATTTGCAGACACTAGGGGCTGATCTCATAGTGGAGGCGCTCAATTGCTTTAAAGGTAAACCCGCACTTGCGGGCACATTTGGTCTAGCGAACGGCGGTGGAGATCCCCTAGCAATGGGAAATTTGCTCGAGCTGATAGATAAAAATATGTTTGAGACGTTGGCCGATGCCGGGAAATTGGATTCGGGCTCCGAACTCGATGAAGAACTTCGAATGGCGATTTTGGCGAAAGTTAGCTTCGACCGCGCAGCATTTGGCATCACTAATTTTCCTAATGCGAAGTTTAAAGTTGAGCAGTTCGTTGAATTGTTCAATTATGTTCACTGCAGGGAAACATCGCTGACGCAGCCGTTGCCACCGCCGCTTGCGGCTCCTAATCTTGCTTTTAGGAATCTAAATTTCACCAAGACCGCCAATGAAGTCCTTAGTCTGGTCGATGCTGACTGTTTCGACGCTCTCTGGGATGCGGGGATGTTGGAAGTCGGAACTACAGATCTCCACGATGCCCCAAAAATTGCAATTTTGGAGAAGGCGTTTCTAAATCCGGTCTCCTTCTTCGGTCCCTCTCCTCGGAAACTGCCCAACAGTGCTGCGCTTGGAGGTGACAGGATTGCGCTGATATTGAACCGCGCCAGCAGAAGAGATTTACCGTTGAGTTCTTCGGTACCCTACGACGGGTGGGGTAAGTTCGCAGATATCTTTAAGAGCCACTTTCCCCTGGAAGTTTACAAGCTGCTGAGTGCGCATAGGAGCTCTGGGAATCAGCCGCAGTTGGCCGACGACCTATCATCGGCTATCGATGCCGTGGCCTTCTTTGCTTCTAGTTTTTACTCGAAAAATAAAAATTCCGCATTTGCAAATGCGCAAGAGTGGCACCAAGCTATCGGCGCGGAAAGAATTGTGAATCTAATTAAGCACCATTTCAAAAAACCACAGAAATATGTTGATCAAAAGTTTTCCCTTTGTTATACTTGTACTAATGCCGTGCCACAAGCGGGTTCCAATTTCCCGTCTAAATTTTGGTTTATTCCGGCAGTTTTCAGTGCTAATGATGGAGATGTTGCCTTTGATGCGCTCCTTGCCGATTCGCGAAAAAATAGCCCCGGTAACGTAGCTGGGTTACCTTTAGATGTCGCTAAAGCGCTTCTTAATGAAGCGCTGTTTGCTGCTAAATACCGTCCTAGCCGGCAGGAAAAACTTCATGCCGATGAAATTGCTTCCGCATTAGATGATGTCGAGAAAAAAACTAACCTTGCTAGTTTTGCGTTGGAAACAGAGCTAAAACATGTATTAGGCGCCCTTTCCGATGATTCTTTTGATAAGCTAGTGAATGGCAGTAAATTGTATTCTACTAGCAGTAAACTGACGGAAAAAATGCGTCTGGCTATTTTAAAGCACGGCTATTTCACTCCCAACAGCAAGCGAGTCGCTTCCATCGGTAGCAATGCTGATTTTCTCGCTCAGATTCTCAATGGGACTTATGCTAGGACAGATCTAACGGATTTCGACGTCGTCGCCCATTCAGAGCTTGCAAAAACAAACGAAGATTGCCTGCTAAAAGTCGCGACGAAGGAAACATTTCGAGTCCTAAATGATGGCAAGCAACTAGATACTAAAACTAAAAGAAAATTATTGTCCAGCGATGTTGCTCTGGCGATTTTGAAGTTCGCATTTTTCTGTCAGAATTCCGACTTATATGCCGGCAGGAGTGACTTGTCGACCGAACAAATCGTGGCAGTGCTTAATGATGTCGACGGTAATCCGAATGCCCGCGATGTTTTTGGTGGCACTCCTTCCACCGACTGCGTGAAATCCACGAAAGCCAATGTCCTTGCGGTCGTGGATGGCGAAATCTACCAGAAATTGCATAGGGTGGGGGAGCTAGCGGATGGGAGTCAATTAAACGAAAATACGCGCCTAGCGCTTTTGCAGCGGGCCTTCTTTTGCTCCAAGAATCTATCGGACAGCGAGAGAGATCCTCTTCTTCTCGATACATCAGATCGGAAGGAAAAGGCGAAAGAATTTGAGGCCTCCTTGCCTCAGGCGGCATCGCTCACGGGCAAACAGATTTTTTCTGTACTACGGAGCCTGTATGGCGAAAATGATCTCTCCGCTTTTGGTTTGGGGCAAACATTCCAGGATGCGTTGCCGAGATTGTTTGAAAATTTTGTGCGCCCCGTGGACCCTGCCAGCTCTGGCGATTCTAGTTCTAGCTCTAGCGGTTCCAGTTCCAGTGGGCCTAGTGGCCCGAGTTCCGCACCGCCGCCGAAGGTAGAGAGTTTTTATCGAATATTAAAAGATGAAAAGCTACTTGCTCCCACTGGTTTGTCCGGCGAACCGCAGAAGGTCGATGTCAGCAAAGCTAAGTATGAGAATATGCAAATTTCGATAGCTGCCAGCGCTCTTTTCACTATGGCTACTCAGGAAAATGTGCCACTTGTTCCCGCGCAGGTGGTGGCCGTGATAGAATGTGCGGTAAAAAGGGAGGCTGAAATTTTTGAAAAGGCGAACATTCGGAATGCCGATGGAACCGGAACCGCAGTGAAAAATTTGAGAGATTTCGTGCGTATTGTTGATTGGCGCACATTTGGCAAGATATGGAGGAATTTGTTTCCCGAAGAAGGTTCGCAAATAAAGGTAGACGATGAGGCCGTCCTCGCCTTGGCGGAGAAGGCGCTGTTCCACGTCGAACCGTTTGGGCGCACCTTCTACGATCGGCTCAACAGTGATCGCCTGTGGCGAGTGTTTATCAAGGTGCTGAATCGTTTTGCCACCGCCGATAGGCCGACTGAACATACTGGGATGGGGATCTCTCGCTCGCAGATGGTGCGCGGGTTGCCCCCGTCGCTCGTGGAGCGGCTCTATCGGGATGGCCAGCTGGGCGGCCAAGGTTACAAGACGGCTAGGACGGCCAGTGACTTAGATGAAAGAGTTCGCAAGGCGCTTTTGGCTTACATGATTTTCGATTCCGACTGCCCATTTCGCCAGCGCGCCGGGTGGTTGGATCGTAAGGATTTCCTCACCGTCTGGAACGACCTAGTTCCCCTTGGGGATACCGACGAATTTGGCACTAACAGAAACATCAGTGCCGGACTGAGGTTTCTCAGCGAGACGGAATTTGATCCGCCCTTCGACTATTCCGGTCTGGCCGACGATCTGTGCGATAGCAATGCGCCGACCCGCGATGCCGTTCTGCACCATCTTTTTTTCCATTGCCGGGAAAAAGTTTCAATGAAGCCGAACCAGAATTTTGGCGTTATCGAGCGAGCTTTCCTGGACTCTCTCCCCGAGACGGATCCGACCACCAGACTGAGCAGCCAGGTGCCCGCTTGCGATGGGCAGTTGGATCGGGTGTTGGACCTGCTGACGCGGGACGAGCTGGCGGATTTGGCGGAGTTTTCCCAGAATTTGCTGGGCCGTGGCGACGACAAGGTTGACGAAAATCGTAGGGCAGTCTGCGTTGCCATTTTGCAGTACGCGCTTTTCCACGGCGACGATGGGATCGTGCGTGCGCTGTCGGGCGAGTCCCTTTTTGCTGTGGCCCATCGAATTGCCAGGGGCACCGGCTGGCTGCAGGGTCCGGACGGACAGGGGAAGCGCTCCTTCGCCCCGGATATGTTCGGCCTGCGCAGTACGATGGCGGATCTTGTCGACAAACTCCTTGAGGAGGAAAATGGGGAGTTGAAATTCGAGGGACTGCTGCGTGCCTTCGTCCGGAAACTCTACAGTTCGCGGGGCGGGCGCGAGTGCGCGTTTATTTTGTGGGGAAGAGGTGCGGACAGTGAAGAGGCGGCGCGATTTCGGGCGCTGGCCCCGAGGTGGAGCGAGGCTGTCAGTATGGGCGGTACGCAGGTCCTTGTGCCGGAAGTCTCACACACTAGTCTGCTGCTGCGGCTGTTGAATGCCTTAAACCGGACGAAAGTGGAAGATTCGACGGGAGA
>JAITDG010000005.1 GCA_031282685.1 Puniceicoccales bacterium
CTCGCAGATCCGGCCGGCCGCTCCGCCGTTGCGCTGGAGCCAATTCGCCCCCGCCAGCTCCATGGACCTTCTCCGCTCCGGTGCGGTAGCCAGTTCGCAGAGCAAGTCCGCCACCTCCCCGGCGCTCTTCCCCAACGCCATGGCCCCTTCCCGCACAAGACTTTCCACCATATCCCGAAAATTGGTGCAGTTGGGGCCGCAGACGGCGCAGATGGAGGCGGCGATGGCGTCCAGCGGCGATTGGCCCCCGTCATTGGGCGGCAAAGTTTTCCCCACGAAGGCAACGGTGCCGAGCCGGACCAGCTGGGACAGCTCCCCCGTCGTATCTACGATGGAAACGGCGACCTGCTTCCCATCCGCCGAACCGCTACTCCGCAGATGACAGCTAAGTTTTCTGTCCCGCAGCAGTTTTTGCAGCTCCTCCCGCCGTTCCCCGTGGCGCGGGGCCAGAAGCAGACGCCAGGCGGGGTCCACCTTCCGCAAACGGGATAGAACATCCAAGAGAAACTCTTCCTCGCCGGGCCAGGTGGAACAGCCGACGAGGATCGGCGTTGGGTAGCCATCGGGCCCCAGGGCAGGCAGGCCCAATTCCCAGAGCGCACGCTCCCGCTCTTCGCCGGGGAGGGGAGGGGAAGGCGGCCGGTCGCACTTCAAATTCCCCATCGGCAAAATTTTCCATCGGCCGACGTGGAGGCGCCGTAGCCGATCCGCGCTGGCCGGCCCGTCCGGGTAAATCTCCGTGACCGCCTTCCAGAGCCGGCCGCTGAGAAAGCGAAAGCGCCTGTGGCGGCGGAAGCTATCCGCCGAAATCCGCCCATTGACGATGAGAACGGGCACGGAGCGGCGGCGGGCCCGATGGAGGTGCTCCGGCCACAGCTCACCGTCCCCGTGGAGAAGGACGGACGGACGGATGCGGTTCCAGGCACGGAGGGAAAAGGGCCAGAAATCGATGGGGAACGCCAGAACGGTCGCAAGGTGGCCGTAGCGCTCCCGGGCGAGCCGGAGCCCGCTGCTGCTGGTCGAGGTGAGGACGATGTCGTAGCGGCCATCGGCTAGCAGTCTCTCCAGCAGAGGCCGAAGCATTTGCAGCTCACCGACGCTCACTCCGTGGACCCAGATGCGGCGCCGACCCGGCTGGAGTTTCGGCAGGTGCGGGAAGATGCCCAGCCGCTGGAAAAATCCCGCTCCGTAGCCGCCGCGACGGCGCATGTGCAAGATCCAGGAAGGCAAAACGACACAAAAAACTGGCAAAAAAAGCAACCGGTAGAGCCAAATCACTGCAGAAGCCGCACTCTCTGCGCTCTTATCTGCGCCACAAGGAAATTCTGCAACCCGAAGCGGTCCGACCGCCGGTAGCGGCAGATAAATCTGTGACGGCCAGCCTTCCGGGCGCGGCGCTGTCCGTCTTTTGTGAATTTTTTGCTACGGCCAACAATCTTTCGCAATGCGCTCGGCAAACGCGGAAAGCCACTCGAACGGGCACTCCGGCGGCTAGCTTTTCCCAAGAACCTCCCGAATGAACGTCTCAATTTTTTCCACCTCCCGTTCGAGGGGAAATTTTTCAATGAAAATGGCGTGGGAGCGGCGCGCCAATTCGACGGCTTCCCGGGGGTGGCTGCGAATCCACTGCATGTGGCCATCGATTTGCCGAAAAAGCTCATCCGGGCTGCCGTTTTGGTCGATGTAGAGGACAGAATCGCCAAAGTGTTTCACCACAAATGGATGGCGATCGCAAATGACCACAGTCGATGCGGCCGCGGCCTCGAATATGCGGGAAGAGAGCGTGCCATTCCGCAGGTGGTCGGCGCCGTGCAGAATCAGGGACACGCCCCCCTCCTTTGTCAGCCGCAAGAGCTCGTTGGGATCCTTCACGACACCGCGGCAAGATTTCAACTTGGGTGCCACGCCGTAGACCTCAAAATAGCCGGTGCTGTCCAGTTTTTCGTAGAGCGGCGCCAGGTACTCCTTCCGCCTGGCCCCCCAGAGAGGGAAGTAGTAGACGAGGCGCTCCTTTGGTCCGCCGTAGAACTCCGTTTTTTTGCAGGAAATGGTCAGCGGCAAACCGCGGATTTTTCTCCCGTCCCGGGCAGCCATCCGCTGGAGTTTTCTAATGTTTGCAGTTCCGTAAAAAATATTATCGTAGCGGAGCGCTCTCTGGAAGCGGCCATTTTTTTCGGAAATATTTAGCGGCCAGAACTGCGCGGATGGTACGTTTGCCGGCGGATCAAAAACGGGCAGCATGCTGATGGCAAAGTCCGGTTGAATTTTTTCCACCCAATGGAAAGTGCCCGACCGACAGCAGCAGCATTCGTGGCCCCTCTGGGCGAGTAACTCCATAAGTCGCAGGGCCAACGCCTGGGTACCGAGGGCCTTTGGAGAGACCAGAAAGACGATTCGAAGTCGACCGTCCCTTTCCTTGGGAATGGCCTGCCCCGACCGGCACATGGCCTGCAATTTCCCGCAAAATTCTTCCGAAGAAACGTCGCCCTTGCCGAATGGGCAGAAAATCTGCCTCCCCAGGGATGGACGGCCGGCCAGCGCCCGCCGCCGGACCTGGGAGCGAACCCTGCGGCGCTCCGGCGAAATGTCCGCCACCGAAGGTTCTTCGGGCAGCTGCCGGTCGGAATAGGAAATGGACGAAATAGCCGAATCAACCCCGGCAACAGCGCTAACTGCCATGCGGGGAGTATGTTCCCGCGTATTTTGAAGTCAAGTTTCTTTATTTACATAGTTTTAATGCTAAATTTTTACACATAAGTTCTCGAAAGCCATTTCCCATTTGCCTGTCCCGCGCTAATGAGATGCGCACACGCTAAACGTAGCCGACATATTCCTATCGAATGATTCGGAAATTGATGAATTTCGGCGCCCTATAGAGAAAATCACAAAAGACGTGGACGACAACGGAATGGAAGAGTTTCCTACGGCAGACATGGCACTGGAGCTTAGTCCCACCTTTCTATTTTGGCCACATTTCTTTTTCTCTGAAGAAACTTGATATCATTTCTAAATTTTGAAAAATGATTCCTGGGCGAATAAGAAATGCCATAGGGGAACAACTGGCGGACAGTCCGAGTATGAAGGAAAATCTACGAAAATCAATGAAAAATAGCAAATCAGTAGGTGGACTGACTGCGAATCTGCGAAGCCGCCTGGGTAAACACAACACCGCGTAAACATAGAGCACAATGGCGAACGGTAGCCGGCCCGCCGCTCCAGGGAGCCTTCGCAAAGAAAAACGACTGCCCGTCCAATCGGCTGGGCCAGCCTGTTCGGGTCCGCCGTAGCCCACACGCTATCTCTCCGTTGCCCGACCGAAGAGGATCCTAAAGCCCCAACCGGAAAATACTGCCGCTAATTTTCTATTTACTTTTTTGCTTGACAAATGTAGCCTATAACTACAGAGAGGAAACATGAGCGATACTGTTTCTACGAGAAACCAAATTGCAGATACAACCGACGGCGCAATTGCTAACCAGATTCCTCATCCCATAGAGGCGGCAATAGAAGGTGCACAGAATGCAGGTAGAGGTGGCAAGGCGATAACTGCATTTTCCATTATAACTATAGTACTTTCTACGTCTGGGGCTATCGTTTTGTCTGTGCTAACATTTGGCGTCGGCGCACTTGCTCTTTCCCCCGTAATGATTGCACTCATTTCCACTTCCGGCGGCGTGACCGGTCTGTCGATCATCCCACTGGGATTCGGCATTTCCGTGTTGAAAAACGCAAATGACACGCGAAGAGAACTGGTAAACAATGAGAACAAAGATGTATTTGGGCATGAGGTCAGTGCCGCACTTGAATCAAGTAATGAAAAAAATAACAACGACGCCAGCGGTTCTGCGGCCCCAATCTCGCCAATTGACCTGTCCTCTCTAGAGAGGAGATTCGATGCCGTGGAAGCAAGACTTAAAGTCTCTGATCTTGCCGAACAAATTCAATTGCAAAAGTTATTCAGAGAAGTTGGCCATACTATCGAATTCACCAAAGAATTAGCAGATAAGCTTGCCAACAACCCAAATTTGGCTTGGGCGTATTTTGAAGGAAAAGATAGGAATCCAGACGGCTCCCCAGAGCCTAACCCTCGAATTTTATGTCAACATGTTCAAAAGAGTACTTTCTTCCCGGCCCTATGGAAAAAGGCCAATGAAAAGCGCACGGATTTTCAGAAATTTTCTGAGTTAAAAATTTGCAGAAAAAGTAATAATGCGCTTGTATCATTACCGGAATTATTCATTTCCAATCCAGACTCGGAATTATTCGAAGTTATCGGAAGCGATTTAATCACCAGCGGTGTCATTTTTTTCTCAGGTGCACTTAAAGACCTGCCGGCTCGTGATCGTAGGAAATCAACTGCTTTCGATCTTACTATCCGGAAAAAAAACCGTCGTACAGACGCAATGTGGGTTTTAGGAAATATCCAGCAGATTCAAAAAGACCAAACTCCTGATGATGCTATTACCTTCATGAAGGATGAAGTAAATAATAATACTATTGCAAGCATTCTTATGTGCGAGGAAGAAGTTATAGCAACTATTACGCAAGTGCTAAATAGTCGGTTTTCCATGCCCACTGAAGGAGTAACATTAGCAGACAACTGGAATAAATTCATACCAGTTGTGGAAACTTATGCACTTTTTGCGATGAGGAATTTGCCTAAAGATATTGCAAGCAGGGTGTTCAGTTTGTTACCGGAAACCGTTCAAAAAAGCGAAGCTGATAATAGCCTTGATAGGGCTGAATTAACAAAAATAAAACCAAGAGAAATATTAAAAAATAAATTAATCACTAGGTTACAAGGAATGGATCTGAACAAATTGATGCCCCCCCAAGGCGTGGTAGAGGGCTCGGATCGAGATCTGAATCGCCACCTTAGGGTCTGGGTCCAGAAAGCCAAGGAAGCCCAGAAAGCTAAAGCGACGGCGTCATAAATAACCCCAACGCGCTCCGTGCATGCGGTAGCCCTGCTCCTATAGCCCTTCCCGGCGCATGCGGCGGTAGAGAGTACTGCGGCTAATGCCGAGGATTTTTGCCGCTCTGGCGCGATTTTCGCCGGCGGTTTCCAGCGCACGCCTGAGCGCGGAACTATCACTGTCCAGTTCACCGCAGGGGAGAGGAATCGCGTCCAACTCGGCGGGAGAGAGCCGGAAGCGGCCGTCCAAATCTTTCGCACATAGGACCTCGCCGGCCCGCAGAATGGCGATGGACTCGCAGAAATTGCGCAACTCCCGCACGTTACCGGGCCATCGGTAGCGCTGCAGCAGAGCCAAGGCATCCCGACGGATGGTCGGCGGCCGATCCGCACGGCGAAAGAAGTGATCTAGCAGGAGAGGAATATCTTCGGCCCGCTCCCTCAGAGAAGGCACGGCGATGGGAACAACGCAAAGGCGGTAGTAGAGATCGCTGCGAAATTGCCCCGAGCGAACAAGCTCCTCCAATGGGACATTAGTGGCGGCAACTAGGCGCAGGTCGGCGGTGAGAGTTTCCTGGCCGCCCAGCCGCTCAAAAGTGCGGGTCTCCAGCACGCGCAACAACTTAACCTGCGTTTCCGGCGACAGCTCCCCCACTTCATCGAGCAGCAGAGTGCCGCCCGACGCCCGTTCGAAGTAGCCCCTGTGCTGCCGGTAGGCATCCGTAAAGGCCCCCCGCTCGTGGCCAAAGAGAGCACTTTCCACCATGTCCCGGGGAATGGCAGCCCCATTGACCGCAAAAAATGGCCCCCCACGGCGGGAACTTAATCGGTGAATTTCCCTAGCCAGCAACTCCTTACCAACTCCCGTCTCGCCGGTCAGCAGCACGGCCGCCTCCGAAGGAGCCACCTTTCGCACTAGCTCCAGCACCTTCGCCATGGCCGGCGAATTCCCCAGAATGGGACCACCCGCCCCCTCCTTCGGTGGCTGTGATTGGCTAGATCGTTCCTCAAGAGCTTTTTGCAGAGCAACCTCCACCGCATCCAGGTCCAGCGGTTTCGCTAAAAAATCCGCGGCCCCCTGCTTCATAGCCTGCACGGCCATAGCGATATCCCCGTAGGCGGTCATGAGGATGCAGGGCGGCGGCGGCTGGAGGCTCCGGCAGAAGGCCACCACATCCAGCCCGGACTTCCCGGCCATGCGCAAGTCTGTCAGTACGAGATCGATAGGCGGAACTGCGCCGGACAAAAGGCGAATTGCCTCCATTCCGCTCGCAGCAGTCTGGACGACGTAGCGGTCGCGAAACGCCTCCGCCAGGCCATCCCGGGCATTTTTTTCATCGTCGACGATGAGCAGCCGCAGCATATGTCACGCCTCCAAAAAGTTCCGCGCTGCACAGACGAAATCCCGAAAGAGCGGGTGCGGCTGAAGTGGCTTGGACTGGAACTCCGGATGGAACTGCACGCCAACGAACCAGGGATGGTCGGCAAGTTCGACGGCTTCGACTAGGCCAGTCGGGTTCCGGCCGGAAAACACTAACCCTTTTTCTTCCAATGCATTTCGGTAAGCCCCGTTGAACTCATAGCGGTGCCGGTGCCGCTCCTGGACGCGAAATTGGCCGTAGGCCTGCCATAACTTCGTCCCCTCCAATACGTTGCACTCGTATGCGCCCAGTCGCATGGTGCCGCCCTTAGCCGTGATCGTCCGCTGCTCGCCCATAAGCGCGATGATGGGGTGGGGGCACTCGCTGTCGAACTCCGCCGAATGGGCACCGGCGAGGCCAGCCACATTGCGGGCAAACTCCACGGCTGCCAGCTGCATGCCAAGACATATGCCCAAAAACGGGATACGTCTTTCCCGACCGAAGCGGATGGCGGCCAATTTTCCGTCAATTCCCCGATTCCCAAACCCGCCCGGCACCAAAATTCCGCCGCAGCCATTGAAAATTTCATCAAAATTCTTGCCCAAAATGGCATCCGGATCCATCCGAACTATTTCCAACTTCCGATCCTGTGCTAGCGCACCATGGGTAAGCGCTTCATAGACGGACTTATAAGCATCTTGCAGGTGCACGTACTTTCCGACGAAGGCGATGCGCAATTTCCGCCCGGGCCGCTCCAGCCGCTCCACAATTTTCTCCCAGGGGGACAGGTCGCAGCGGGAGCCGCCAATTCCGAAGTGATTCAAAATAAACCGGTCCACTCCCTCCTCGTGCAACATGGCCGGCACACGATAGATAGAGTCCACGTCCCGCTCCTGGATCACTCCCTCCGGCCGCACATTGCAAAAATGCCCCACCTTTGCCCGGATTTCCGGGCCGAAGGGCTTCTCCGTGCGACAAAACAGCAAATCCGGTTGAATTCCCATGCCCCGCAGGAGGGCGACGCTCTGCTGGGCCGGCTTTGTCTTAATTTCCTCCGCCACACGTAAATAAGGCAACAACACAACGTGGCAGTAGAGCACATTTTCTCTCCCCCTATCCAGGATGAACTGGCGCATGGCCTCCAGGTAGGGCATGCCCTCGATATCTCCCACAGTGCCACCTAGTTCAATGATGGCCACGTCCGCATCGCCCTCTCGCACTTCTATGCGCCGCTTAATCTCATCGGTCACATGCGGAATCACTTGCACCGTTTCTCCCAGATAGCCGCCCTCCCGCTCCCGCCGCAAAATGGCTTCGTAAATTTTTCCCGAAGACACGCTGCACTCCTTTGCGAGCTTCGCGTTAGTAAAGCGTTCGTAGTGACCGAGATCCAAATCTGTCTCCGAGCCGTCGGGCAGCACATAGACCTCCCCGTGCTGGAAGGGACTCATCGTTCCCGGGTCCACATTTAGGTAAGGGTCGAACTTCTTCAGCGCCACCCGCAGTCCCCAGACCTCCAGCAGCGCACCGACACTGGCGGCCGTCAGCCCCTTCCCGAGGGAGGATACGACGCCGCCGCTGATGAAAATGTAGCGCACGGGAGAGGGTTTTCACAAAAGCCCAGCGCCGTCAATGGGGGTTTTCCGCAATCGCCTTTGCCATTTACAGCGGACCGCCGACCTCTAGCGTCTCTCCCCGTGGAAGAGTTAAGTGAAGACCGTTTTGGGAGTTTTATCGGAGAAAATTCCTGTGCCCTAGTGGATTTTTTTGCGCCCTGGTGCGGTCCCTGCCGAGCGATGGGCCCCGCCGTCGAGTCTATTGCGGAGGAATTTGCCGGCCGGGCAGCCGTGGGGAAGGTGGACGTGGATCGGTGCCCGGCCCTCGCGGAGCGCTTCGCCATCCGTTCGATCCCCACGCTGATTTTCTTTCGGGATGGCGAAGTGGTAGAGACACTTACCGGTGCCCGCTCCAAGGAGGAGCTGGTGCGAAAATTGGCCGCCCACGTCCGGGTCTAGCGATTTTTGGCCGATGGCACGCCGCTTTCCATTCCGCTGGCAGTGGGTCTGGCTCTCGGCCCTGACCCTGGCCTGCCTCCTGAGTCTACTGTTTCCGGCCGCCGCCGCCAACGGCCAGGACCTTTCTCACCGCTGGGGAACGCCTTCCGCTGCCCACTGGCTGGGAACGGACCAGCTGGGCCGGGACCTTTTTCTGCGACTCCTCCGCAGCGGCGCCGTCTCGCTATCGGTTGGTATCTCTGCCGCAGCACTTTCCGTACTAATCGGCGCAACGGTCGGAATGGTCAGCGGCTACGGCGGCGGACTCCTGGACCGCCTCCTAATGGGCACCGTTGACGTCCTTTATGCTCTACCAGTCAGCCTACTTACGCTCCTTTTCCTAGTATTCTTCGGCAAGGGGCTCCCGGTCCTCTGCCTCGCCATTGGCTTAACCGGCTGGTTCACTTTCGCCCGGGTCGTGCGGGCCCGCAGCCGGGACCTGCGAAAACGCACATTTATCCTAGCAGCCAGAGGTTTAGGGCAAAGTCACTGCGCCGTTGTCCTCCGCCACGTTCTGCCCAATCTCCTTTCCACCGTCGGCGACTACGCCCTTCTGCTCATTCCGAATGCCGTTCTCATGGAAGCATTTTTGAGTTTTCTGGGCCTCGGCGTACCCCCACCCCACAGCTCCTGGGGCTCCATGATCGTGGAGGGCGTCCCACTCATGGGCCAACATCCCCAGCAACTTGCCTGGCCCACCCTCTTCCTAGTGACCACTCTGCTGGCCCTAACGACCCTTCGGCAAGAATGATTTTGCAATTCACGCCGCCACGCTAACGGATTGTGTTCGGAAAATTTTTTCATCTTCTATTGCAATTGTGAAGGAAAAGGACCGACTTCTAGTCGCGCTGGAAGAAGAGGAAGGTCTGCCGACCTTTGCCGGCTTTGATGGCGCCGTGGACGAGATTTACGCGATAATTTCCCGGAGAACGGCGGCGGGACCGGAGCGAATGAAGACGATCGAAGAATTTTCCCGCCGGGTCGCCTCGGCCGCCAATCGCAGCACAAATATCGAACGGATTCGGCTGGAAATTCGGGCGGGGGGCAATGCAACTCTTTGTGCCAGTGCACTGCAGGCCCTTGGCCATTCGGTCACGCTCATGGCCAACGTGGGACTGCCCGTCGCCGCCGCCTTTCGCCACTTGGAAGAGAGCGGCATGCGCGTCCACTCGACCGGCGAACCGAATCGGACGGACGCGCTGGAATTTTCCGACGGGAAAATTTTACTAACAGACTCCAGCCCACTAACTTACTGCACATCCCACAGCCATTTTGGAGCAGAATTGGGTCCGCTCCTCGTCGGTCAGCGGGCAATTGTCCTGACAAACTGGACCATGATGCCCCGTGGGACGGAAATTTTTTCGGAAATCCTTCGCCGGGACCTGCCAACGGTCCCCCGCTCCGTGCCCATTTTTTTTGATATTGCGGATCCGGCCCGCCGGCTTGACGGCGAAATAGTTGCGCTGCTGGATCTTTTAGCAAAATTCGCCGAAACCCATCCCACCTACCTCAGTCTCAACCGGAAAGAGTTGGAGCGGATTGGCACCCTATTCGGGGGATCTGCCGGCCATTCGAATCTCGGAGAAATAATGGCTAAACTGCATAACCGCTGGCCAATAGAATGGATTTTGCACCAATTGGACGGAGCGGAGTCCTTCGGCGCTGGCGGCTGGCATGGAAGTGAGGGATTTTTTACGGAAACGCCAAAAACTACGACCGGCGGCGGAGACCACTTCAACGGCGGATTCATTTTTGGTCTTTTGGCAAATTTACCTAGACAACTTGCCCTACGCATGGGAAACGCCATGTCTGGAGCCTATGTGCGCAACGGCAAATCTCCAACCAAAGCTGAGCTGCGGAAATTTCTCCTGGCCCACTAGTGGATCCAGCGAAGCTCTTCCAATCGCCAGCTGCCGTCCGGATAGCGCTGGACAAGTCCCTCTAGGAGAGCAAAAATTGGATTTGTTTCGCTGCCGTCGGAGCCGTCTCCGTAGGCCCGCAGGAGGAAGGTGTCCCCGCGAACGGTGAGGCTGTTTCCAAAGAACTGTAGCAGATCCGCCTGACTTAAATCGCCAGGGCAAAGGGAATTCGCATCCGAACCGATCCGGTCTCGAGAATTGCTGACGCCGTTGGCGGGAAATTTTTGCAGCGCTACCGCTCCGATGGCACGCTGGAGAAGGCCGCAGGAGCTGGCCGGATCCGAAGCCGATCCCAGGCAGCGATTAACGAACTGATCCAGGCCGGCAAAGGGCCCACTGCGGCGCATTTCCGCACTAATGCACTCTGCGAGACGGTCTAATTCGTCAGCCCACAACCGGCAGAGCCCCCAGGGACTCCCTTCCCGGACCTGCTGGCCGCCGTAGCGGGGGATGGCGTAAGTGCCAGAAGTAGAATCGAATGGCATAGAGTGGAGGAAGATTTTCCAGGCGTCGGCGGAAGCACCGTTCACGTTGAAGGCGCCCCAATTGGCCAGACGGCTGGATGAATTTTGTTGCACGGCAGATACATCGGACGAATTCCAGGGCTTGCAGTGGGTATAAGTGGAACCGTTTTCAAATCCCCCCACGAAATAAGAGCCGAAGAGGGCGCGGTTCGCCAAATAGGAGCAGTCCATCCGCATTTCACCGCGAAAGTACTCGTGCGCAGAATGATCCGCGACACTCCAACTCTCCTCGGAGGGCACCAGGGGCGACGCCCAAGAATTTCCCACAGCATAGGCCGGATGGTAGGAGAAGGGAAAGAGCGACACATGTTGTAATGACGCCATACTGAAGAAGTTAGGAAAAACATCGAACAGAATTGGCCGGTCTGCATTTCCTGAAAAACTTAAATCGGCCGGCGAATTTCCGGCGGGAAAATCTTGAAATTCCACGAACCAAGATGGATAGCTACGAGAAAATTGGCCATTGGAGGGCAACGGAGGGGCATAGCCATGCTCGAAGGCACTCCGACGCACTTGCGGTGCCCGCGGATTGTGGTCAGCCAGCCAGCGCGGAGACGGTTCCGCCCCCATCCGCAAATGAGCCTGCATCTGGAAGATAGGGTATTCTTCACCGTCGCGCGGAATGGAGCGATGGGGCAGCGGAAAGGCTGCATCCGCATCCACGAAGTCCGCAATTTCTTGGAGGATAGTCCCGTCGTCGTCAGTAAGTTGAATCGTCTGACCGTCCCAGCGGGCGCGGCTAGCCAGGTCCGCGAGACGCCCCAGAAAAACTTCCCCCGGACTTTTCCCGATGTCCCACAAAATAGCCCATCTACCATCGCCAGATCGGGAAAATGTTCCCTCCATGGCACTTCCCGCCGTAGCGACCTGGTCCCGGTCGGGAGAGAGCAGCAGGATCTGGCCAGGCTCAACGGCCGTTTCAAACGTTCCCCGGAACAAGCATCCGGTAAGTCCGTCCCCTAGAGGAATTTTAAGCCAACCGCCACTTCCGATTTTGAGATTCAGCGCCGGCTTAGTGCCCACTTCCGGATTCCAGCGCTCTTCGCATTCCACGGCTCTCCATTGGAAACCATAGCGGTGCAACATAATAGGCACGGAAAGGGGATTCCAAATGGCAAATTGGGGGCGCAGCGAAATCGTGAGGAGGGTACCGTCGACGATCCGTGCGGAGATGGTCAGCCAGGCGCCGCAGAGGACGGGGTGAAAGCCATAAGTTGTTGGTATCAAATGACAATGGTTCTGCGCGGGAAGTTCATCTAGTCGGTGGCTGCAACCCTGTGGGCCATAGAGCTGCCGGTATGCGAGTCCGCCGCGCTGGAATGGCAGTGCGCCAGCTGCGTTAATTTTCTTTGCCGCAGATATATAGGAAGCTAACAGGCCGAAAGTGGGTGGCGGCTGAGGCAAGTCCTCCCTCCCATCGAAGAGGTACTCGTCCGGACGGAAATTACCTGGCAACAGTTTGTCATTGAGATCCATAGGCCATTCCCCGGCGGTCGTTTGGAGTAGGCTGCGGCTCCGGAGAGTAATGTCGTGAAAATATTCCGGCGCCAAATCCCCCACCAGAGCCAAAAGGTCGTCGAAATTTTGCAGGGAAACTCGCTGCTCCGCAGTAAGATGCCCGCTTCCACGCTCCCCTAGCCAACGGCCACCAAATTCCTGGGCAATGCGGGGCTCTTCCCGATCCGGCCGCGGCAGATTAATTCGCACCTTTGCCGCCTCGTCGCTAATCCAAAAAGCCCAGTGGCCCTGTATTTTACCATCGACGAGGACTGATTCCAGGGGGCAGCGGTCCGGCAGAGCCAAATCCCAGAGAGGGGTCGCCGACGGGCCAGACCAGTGGGAGGGCGCAGAAAGATCTTCTACTAGAACACTTTCTCCGGAAACGAGCCAGCGAGAAAATGTGGCCTTTCCATTCTCGACGGACCAGAGCCCAGTCCAGTGGGAACAGGGAGCGAGAGAGTCGCAAACATTTTCGGCACAAGAAGTAATAAATTTTCCGTCGGGAGGAGAGGCGGCAAGCGCGTCCAAAGCCAGTCGCATGGCAGCCCTGGCATTCTGACGTGCGATTTCCCGCTCCACCGCCACCCGCGTCTGACGGCCGACCGCTCCGAGGAAAAGGTCCATGGCCAGCAAGAAAATGCCAGCCAAGACCAAGAACGCCAGCACCGTGGCGAGCGCGAACCCCCGAGAACCCGAGAGAGAGGAGTGGGGATTGCGCGCGGAGTTCATTTAAACGGAGATTGTTGTAAGTCAACCGGGATTGATATCTGACATTCCCCGGCGCAGGGCCCGGATGCGTTCCATCCGTTCCGCAATGGCCTTTTCCGCGCCGATCGTCGTTGGAAAATAAAACTGCTTCGGGTCCAGCATGTAACGCTGCCCCGTAACATTTTCCCCGTGGCCGTGGGCATAGACGTAGGTTTCCGTCCCCAGACGCCTCGCTAGACTTTTCGGCTGATTGCGTAAAAATTCCGGCACCGGCTGGACGGCCTTTGTGCGAATTTCTTCTTGGGCCCGGCCAAGAGCGGCGTAGGCGCTGTTACTTTTCTGCGCCGTAGCCATATGGACAGTGCCGTGGGCCAAATTAATGGCACACTCGGGCATGCCAACCGTTTCGCAGGCGCCATAGCAGGCCGCAGCGATGGGCAGGGCGTGCGGGTCAGCAAGCCCAACATCCTCGGAGGCAAAGATTACTAACCGTCTAGCGATGAAGCGGGGGTCTTCGCCGCCCTCCAACATTTTTGCAAGCCAATAGAGGGCAGCGTCCGGATCGCAGCCGCGCATGCTCTTGATGTAGGCTGAGATGGTTGCGTGGTGCTCCGATTCGTCTCGGTCGTAGCGCAGGTGCCGCTCCTTCCCGAAGGCTTCCCAATCGGCGAGAGTGAGGTGAGCGCCGGTCGGCGATCCCATCACCAACGTTTCCAACGCATTAAGTGCGCGGCGTAAGTCTCCATCGCAGGTTTCAGCCAGGGCATCCAGCACCTCTCCGTCGAGGGTGCAGCCGCTGGATCCCAAGCCTCGCTCCTTGTCCTCCAAGGCCATGCGTAGGTAGCGACGGACCTGCTCGAATGAAAGTGGCTCCAGCTGAAAAAGATGGCTACGGCTGAGGAGAGGAGAAATTATATAAACTGTTGGGGTATGCGTTGTTGCGCCAATCAACCGGATGGTGCCCCGTTCCACGTCCGGCAGCAGAGAATCCTGCTGGGCCCTGTTAAAGCGGTGGATCTCGTCGATGAAGAGAATGGGGGGAGTGGCCGATCGGCGAGCACTTTGCAGAACGCTCCGCAGCTCAGCCACGTTGGACAATACCGCATTTAATCGGATAAAAGTGGCGCTGGTTTCTGCGGCAATTGCCTCCGCAAGAGAAGTTTTCCCACAGCCGGGCGGACCGAAGAGTAGCAAATTCCCAAACGAATTCTGACGGACCAGCCGCGGCAGTAGACAGCCGGGCCCCAGAATGCGGTCCTGGCCGACAATTTCCGCTAAACTCCTGGGGCGCATGCGGATAGCCAATGGCGCCAATGGCCGCTGGGCCAGAATTTCCCCGTCACCGGCCCGATCCGCACCGTCGGACCAAAGCTCCGCCTGGCAACCCGTCACAGAGCCATTCCAACGAGACCGACCTCCCTGGCAAGCACGTCCGCGGCGGGAAAGTAAAAGCCCTATCCGCAAACAGCTTACCAAAAATTTTCGCGGCCTACCCCTAGGCTACCACTTCCTCCGGCGGCAGCTGGGAAACGCCCGCCTGCGCCACCGCAACCCCGGCTGCGCCAGAGAGAAGAGACAGGAACAGCTGGACGGATGCGGCCCTATTTGCACTATCGAGCACGCAAAAGAGCACCCAGGCGGTTTCGCGCACCCTCTGATTGAAGAAACCGAAGAAAATCAACATCAGCAGACAAATGAAGCGCTGGAGGACAAAACCTTTCCCCTCGGTGCCGCTCGCAATGGCATCCACGAGCAGGCTGTCACAGAAGGTACTCTGAGCCATGACACTTTCCATCGTTAGGACCGCCAAAGTGCAC
>JAITDG010000054.1 GCA_031282685.1 Puniceicoccales bacterium
GTCGGAGAGCTGGCGGTATACCGAATAGGAAAAAAGATCCTGCACTCGAACGGGGACGCCCACAGTGCCGACTATTCTGCGCAACGCGGCTCCGTCTGTCAACGGCAAAGCAATCCGCCGCCCTAATTTTTCCAAACGGCGCAAATATCTTTTGAGCCGGAACTAGATAGCTCTGCGCGAAAAAAAAGTAAAAGCCAAAGCGACAGGGTGATCTGTGGAAAATCCCTCCTTTCCGACAGTTCCTTCGTAGAGGATTAAAATTGACACTCTCCGCTCTTCCCATAGTCCAAGCCCTACAAATACCATGCAGTCGCCGCGTCTGTCCATTTCCGAATCGTATTTTGGAGCAAGTGAGCGCGCACAGCTCATTCTCAAAGCGCAATACGATGTGACAGAGATGAAGGTGCTCACACAGACGCTCTGCGAGAAGTGCATCGGCACTGTGGATCAAGGCATGTTCGATCCACTCCTGCGGGGCGTGGCGGCCGTAGAAATTCTCGATAAAATTACGTGCGAATGCTCCAGGGGGACGAAAATCAAATTTATCCTTCTATGCATCATAACGTTCGGCATCTACTACCTTTACACATCCCGCGCATTCTGGCAATCCTTTGACCGCAAAGAGGATCCGTTCCATCGGGAAGCGTCCCGATTGCTCGAAACGCCATCTGGCGTGGAAGAGGTCCACGTGCTACTGCTCCGCGAGGCTTTCCCGCTAGCGGAAGAGCTTTTCGCTCTCCCGGAAACAGATTTATCGCCCCGCGACTTGAAAGAAACCATCCGGACCGATCCGCTGGCTTTCATCGTCTGCGCATTCAGCGCAAAAGTCGGGAAAAAAGTCCTCCCGCCCGAGGCACCGGCGCCGAAGGATGCCGACGAAGCGATGGGGCAATTTTTCGGTGCGCTTGGAATCGATGCCGGCGCCCGCAAGCCAGGCAGCAGTTCGGAGACCCACAAAAGACCGTTCCAATTTCGGCCGGAAGTGGAACAAAATTTCCTCGCCTACGAACAAAAATTCCTCAAATTGCGCAGCTTACTGCGACAGCGGAGCGCTCTTGCGAAGGCGCAAGAAAATGCGAAAGAATCAGAAAGGCGCGCGGGCAATCCGGTCGGCTTTAAACATTATCTCGAAAGGAAAGATGAGGCCAATCCGGATGACTCCAATTTTGTTTTGAAAAGCGTGAGGGATGGCATTTCCAATAATTCTATAGCAAAAAAGGAGGTTGGCGAACTTATTGCTGCGGCAGAAAGAGAATTTCAAATAACGCTACGTGGTTCTGGTGCCGCAGCCAAAAATGTGTCCTTCCTGGGCAGCGTAGAAGACAGTAGTAATAACACTTTGGATTCGACGACATTTATTATAAAATTTGTTGAAAAAATCCTATACCAATTTCTAAATGGAATTCTCCTTCCCATTGCGGAGGGCGACAGCGAACCGGATTGGGACAAATTAAAAGTGCCTTATCTTATAAAATTTTCAAACGTTGATAATTTCATTTCACAACTCCTGGATAGATCCTTTTCCTCTAAGTCCGAATACAAACCAACGATAGCCTTTGCGGATTGGAGTATGGCAACAAAAGCGGGAGAACAGGGTGTGATAGATGATATCTTTGCTAAAGCGAACGCACTGGGGAACGCCATCGTAGCCGAATGCAGGAAGAATTTCTCAGCGGTTAAGGCCTGGGTTGAGAAAGAGCGCAGCGTTTGGAAAGAAAGTCCCAAGGTAAAGAAGGAATTTGAAAAGGTGGAGGATGCAAAGAGGGAGTTGCAGGAAAAGTTAGAAGAGTCTCGAAAAATTGCCCTGGGAATCACTCCGCCGGGCACCGGAACTTCCGCCTAGTCCTCCACCTCCCAATCCACTGTGGCCTTTTACCCGTGGGAGTCTGCGGGGTAGCGACGCATTCGCTCGTCGCGGGCCGTGTTTTTTAAAAAATTTTGCAAAAACCACTAGAGAGCGATCGCGAGTAATTCCTTCCGAGTGAAATTTTTACTTGCCAAATTGTTGAATCCAAGCAACATGGGCCCTTCGCGGTTTTTTCTCGACATAGCGCCCCCAACTCACCTACAAGGCTTCCGAGAGAGGGGTCCGCGGGCAATCCGCGGTTCAGAGAGCTATGGCTATTAGGACAAAGGGCGGGTTGCGTGTAACCTATGGCTTTTTAATCGAAAAAAAACGGGACGGCGGGGAATTCTCCGAGGAGGAAATCAAGGCCATCGTCGATTCCCTCCTGGAGGGCTCGCTGCCGAGCCACCAGCTGGCCGGGCTGCTATTGGCGATTTATTTTCGCGGAATGACGGTCACGGAGACGGCAACCTTTGCGGAGGAATTGATGCTGTCCGGAGAAGTGCTCAACCTCTCCGAAATCGTGCAGCCGAAAATTGCCCACTACGCGGCCGGCGGCGTCGGCGATAAGGTGCCCCTGGTCCTGCCGGCCATTGCGGCCGCCTGCGGAGTGGTCATGCCGGCCATGGTGGGTGAGGACGAGAATTTTATTATTGGAACGCTGGACAAGCTGGCCGCAGTTCCAGGATTTCAGGCCGACGGGGAGCTCAAGGAATTCATCGAGCACCTCGCCAAGCACGGCGTCGCCTACGCGCGCCGGCATCCCGCCATTACGCCCATCGATGCCCAAATTTACGCCATGCGCAAGGAGACGGCCACCATTCCCTGCCTGCCGCTGATCACCGCCAGCATCATCGCCCGCAAGTCGGCGGAGGGGGCGGAGGGCCTCGTGGTGGACGTAAAATGGGGTAACGGCTCCTACATCAAGGACGTGGAGCAGGCGAAGACACTCGGCCGCGCCATCGCCCGGGCCTGCGACGCCTTCCAGCGGAAGTGCGTGGTTCTGGTGACGGACATGAACCAGCCGCTCGGCGATTCGGTTGGCACGGCGCTGGAAATTGAAGAGGCCGTGCGCTTCCTCCGCACGGAGGAGGGCGAGGAGGACTTCAAACAGCTGGTCCTCCGGCTGGGCATGGAGGTGGTGCGACTTGCCGGCGTGGCCGGCTCCACTCTCTCCGCTAAGCAGATGGTGCAGAGGAGTCTGTCCAGCGGCGCCGCCTTCGAGAAGTTTAAGGAAATTTTGGCGGCCCAGGGCGCCGACATCTCCTACCTGGACGATACGGAAAAATTACCAAAAGCCCGCTACGTACGTAAGTTACCGTCTCCCAAGCGCGGCTACGTCCACACGATAAATGCGGGGATGATCGCCCGCGGCGTTCGCCTCCTGGCAGAGCGGCCGGACGGCACGATGGATCCGGCCGTCGGCGTATCCAAGGTCATAAAGGTTGGCGTACAGATCAAGCAGGGAGAGCCGCTCATGATGATCCACTACAACGATGAGAAGGCCCTCGAGGCGGGCCTAGAGTACCTGCGCAACGCCTACCGGCTCGCCCCCAAGCGGCCCAACGCGGGCGAACTGATCGTAGAGCGCATCGCCTAGCTGACCACGATGGAGCGGTTGCTGCTGGCTCTGCTTGCTTTCTACTGCGGACTGCCGTGGGCCTACGGCGATAGATTCCTCCCCCCCAGTGACAATGGGGCGGTACGGGACTCGCTCCACTATCTGCAAAACGCAGGTACCGCCCGGGGAAATGGCGGGTTCGGCATGGTGCGGGAGCGAGGCACTCGCTTCCACGGCGGCATCGACATCCGACCGCTGCGGCGGAGATGGGACGGAGAACCGGCGGATGCCGTCAAAGCTACGGCGGCCGGAACCGTCGTCTACGTGAACGGAAGAGCGGAAGATAGCACCTACGGAAAATACGTTCTGGTGGAGCACGATGGCCTGCCATTGCCGCTGCTCTCCCTCTACGGCCACCTGGCCGCCGTCCACCCGGGGATCGTGGCCGGGCGACGGCTGGCGGCCGGCGATCCGCTAGGAACGATGGGACGCACGGCCGGCGGCTACGTGATCGAAAAAGATCACGCCCATTTGCACTTCGAACTGGCGCTGCGATTGGGCGAAGAGAGGGAATTCTCCGACTGGTACCGGCGACAGCAGTTTTCCTTGCCCAACTATCACGGCCAGTGGAACGGACTCAATCTGGTTTCCCTAGATCCGCTCCCGCTGCTGCGGACCGCCGGCGAATTCTCCCTGGCCGAGTACGTCCGCTCCCTGCCCACCGCATTTGAGACTAGAATTCGCACGGCGGAACCCCCGCCCTTCCTCCGCCGCTACGGCGCTCTGAGGGATGGGCCCGCCGACGATTTCATAGTGGAGTGGACCTGGTTCGGCCTTCCGAAGCGCTGGCGCCCACTGCCGCCGACCGCCGACCGGCCTAAAAACGCGGAAATCACTCTGCTGCACGTAAATCCAGAGTGGCTCTCCGCCGCCTGCGCCCGAGGGACACTCCAGCGGGGACGGAACGGCTCCCTGCGGCTGGGCAAGCGGACCGTGGACACGCTAGAAAAGATTTTTGGCAATTCGGTGAAAACGCTTGATTCGTCTGCCCCCGTTCCTAGTGCCGAGTTGGAAAAATGAGGGACGAATATCTCGAAAAGGCGCTGGAGGTTATTCCGAACAAAAATATCCTGATTAACCTCATCTCCCGAAGGGTCCGCCAGCTGCGGCAGAAAAACGACAGTGCCGTAGAGTCCCTGGAACACCTGGAGCTGGAGGACATCGTTCTCCGCGAAATCATTGAGGGAAAGCTCACCTACGAACTGTTCGAGGAGGAGCCCAAGGACGATGATGACACCTACGTCGCGTCACTGACCAGCTAGCCATGGCCAAGGGAGCGGACACGGCCGCGATTTGCAACCGCAAGGCATCCCACAAGTACGTGATTTTGGAGCGCCTGGACGCGGGAATTGTTCTGCTCGGCACGGAGGTTAAGGCAATCCGGGCGGGCAGTGCGCAAATAGGAGAGGCCTTCGTGCGCATCGGCCGCGACGGCCGGCCCTGGCTCTTTGCCGCAAACATTGAGGCATATTCGCACGGGACGGACAGCAACCACTCGCCGACCCGGCCCCGGCAATTGCTCCTCCACGGGCGCGAAATCGCGCGGCTGCGGGTCGCTTCCGAAAAGGAGGGCCAGACGATCGTTCCCCTCCGCCTGCACATGGAGCACGGCCTGGTGAAAGTAGAACTGGGCCTCTGCAAGGGGAAGCAGCTCCACGACAAGAGGGAAAGCCTCCGCCGGAAGACGGTGGAGCGGGAAATGGAACGGGCCATCACTCAGCGGCGGAAAGGGTAGTGCTGATTTTTAGCGGCCGTCAGAGCTGCAGCTTGGCCCGCTGAAAAATTACCTCCAGCGCGTGGAAGGCGGCATTTTTTTCGGCCACCTTCTTGCTGGAGCCGGACCCGATGCCGAGCAGTTCCTTTTCACAGTAGAGGGCAACGCTGTAGACATATTCGTTGTCCTCGCCCGTTTCCGCGATGAGGCGATAGTCGAGGACGGAATTGGGCCGGAGCGCACAGATGAGCTCCTGGATGCGCCCCTTCGGGTTGGAGCGCTTGAGCTCCTTCTCGAGGCGCTCGGCGAAGGGGTCGTACCACTTAAGGAGTACTTTTTTCACTTTCGAATATTTGGAATCGAGGAAGATTGCTCCCACGAGGGCTTCAAAGACGTTCTCGTGGAGCGAGTCCCTCTGTTGCGGATTCACAACGGCCTTTAGGCGAATGAACGGGCCCAGCTGCAACTCCCGTGCCATTTCGGCCAGGAACCGGCCATTCGTGAGGGCCGTCCGGTACATGGTCAGATCCCCTTCCGACTTTTCCGGATAGCGGCGGTAGAGCTCTTCGGAAAGAACGGCGGACAGGATGGCATCGCCTAGAAATTCCAAGCGCTCGTAGTTGGGGACGTCCCCTCCGCAGGAGGGGTGAGTGAGCGCCGTTTCGAGGAGAGCTTTTCGGCGGAAGCGGTACCCAATTAATTTTCTCAGCCGGCTCGGCGATATGCACTCATCCACTTTTCTATTTCTCCCTAATTTTCCACCGGAAGAAGCGATGGTATTTTTTTACTAAGAAAACGGCACCAACCTCCCACTGCGGGAGCGGCGCCGAAAGATTCGGAAAAAATTTTATCCAAGGAGAACCAGCCGACGTCCTCCACTTCCCGCTCGCTCATTGCGAGGGATCCGCCGGTTGGCACGGCGGCGTACAGGAAGGACATGTGCTCGTGGCCGGGCCCATCCTCGTAGATGCGAAGTCCGAAGGGCTGCACAATGGCCGTCTCTCCAGGGAACAGGGGCGCCGGCGCACCGACCAGCCGAACGGCGATCCCGGTCTCCTCCTGGGCCTCACGGACGGCGGTGACGTCGGGCCGCTCGTCCGCTTCTACGTGCCCGCCGGGCGGGATCCAGTAGCCACACTTGCGGTGGCGAATGAGTAAAAATTTCTCTTCAGCAATGTCATAGATGAAGGCGGAAGCGCAAAAGTGCCGTAGCGGCCCGGCATCGGTAAAATCTTCCTTCCGGATCGGTTCAAAATTTTTGGCGCAGTGACCCCTATCCACTAGGAATCGCAAGTGTGAACATTGGCACCGCCCGTCAAGAAATTTGCTGGGAAATTTTCTCTCGAGCGCGGAGGGGCCGGCGCAGCGGCTCACCCTCTTGCCGGCCCCTTCCGTGGGCAATTTTTGAAAAAATGGCAGATGCCCTGTTGATGAAAAGTGCGTGGGCCATAGAGGTAAATGGGGAGGCGGCGAATGGAATCAAAAGCGCTGCAGCTGAGGGGAAATTATCGCATGTGGCTTCGTCCTTCGCGGGTACTACGGACCCCGCAGCGCTGGCCATCGCTCGGACAAGTTGAACGTGAAAAGGAGAACGGCACTGCCGCGGGCGGCCGACGAAGCCCCGGCGACGGCCAAATGCGCATCTCATTCGGTCGCTCCCTTTAGACTTCCTCTGAGAACTCTTCCAACTCCACTGGCTCCAACTCCGCTATTTCCTTCTCCCATTCCGCCGTCAAGTGGATAGCTCGCCAAAGGGCATCAAATTCGCTCTCTCCTTCTTCGGCGTGGGTAACATACCTGTGACCGAAATTGCCCGGAGAGCAAAAGCCGAGCAGTACGACAAGTGGAATATCGAGCTTATCGGAAACTTTGCGGACGAGAGAGAGAGTTTCCTTCACGTCGAAGTGATAAACTCTGTCCGCATTACGAGCTAACGCACTGCGCCCAATGATGGCCTGCATCGTTGCGCCAATGCCAAAGGGATTAATGCAGTAAGCTGTCCTCCCGTATAGCAGTGCAAGAAATTGGGAATAGGTGGCGTCCGCGCCCTCTCCAGTGAGTATGACTTCCCTGTTTGTCTCCACTTCTAACGTCCGCAAAACCACATGGAATGCCGCTCTAAAGATCCTTGTCTGGAGATCCAGACGGAAGCCAATGGCATTATTCATAACTGCCGCTTTTCCCTGTGCAGTTGTAGCGTCGAGGTGGGGACGGAAAAAGAGCCGACCATCCCGATCTAGGATCACGCGAATTTCTACGCCCAGGTCGGGGCGAGCGAATGTCCATCGCCTGTCCCCGCGGCCATTCTGTACGTATTCCGTATTGGCCAGACCCACCTTCGCGAGGCCCACCACGAAGGCGCCGACAGCACCTTTCGCTTCCTCGAGTCCCAGCCGCGCAGGCTGCCACGCACTGGGATCTTCGTCCGCCGACGGAGAGTACTCAGCGGTTGGGGACATTTCCCTGCGGGGGCTTTCCCGCCCGGACAATGACTCGGGGGCATCGACAATCGATTGAAATTCGCTTTCACTAAAATTGGGCACTGAATCGTAGAGCAGCATACAGCTGCGGATGTCATCTTTGTGGGAAGCTAACGGCACACTCTCACCGCCCCTCGGTGGAATCTCCTTCGCATTGGCGTCGTAGCCAGTATCGCTTAGTAGTTTGTCACTACTATTTAAAGACTTGTATACGAAGTAGCCAGTCACCACGCAGACAAAGGCGAATGCGAGTAGTGAAACGGCCGTACCGATCGGCCCGCCCAGTACGGCCAATCCAACGCCGGCAACTTTTAAGATAAAGACGAGTAGCGACAGTGCGGAGTAGGACACCCCAATGCCCATCACAATTTTTGCTGCGCCAGTAGGTATGAATTTGTTAAGATGTATTAGATTGAGGATTGGAATGTAGTCCATCGGACTGCGCGCGTCCGTGGGCTCGCAGTCGGCTGCTTCCGTCCTTTCGGCAGTGAAATCGGGCTCGAACCGAGGAGGGGGGGGGTAGTCTATCGGTGGGAACGAGCCGAAATTGCCGTAGGAGCTGGACACCGTGCTCCGATTTTAGAAATACTGATGGGAATAGTCAAGAGCGCCATGAGCAGCGGCCGGACTTCGACTGCGGATGGGGACTGCCGTCTACCGCTTCAGGACCGGTCTGGCGAATCTTTTTCCAGCTTTTCCACGCGCCGAAATAACTCCGGCAGGTGCTTCCAATAGACATACAGGCGGCCGGCGATCCCTAGGGGGAAAGCCGGCGTACCTCGAACGATGCTTCGCGGCGGCAGATCCGTCGAAACACCGCTCTGGGCAGCAATTTGTGTGCCAGAGCCAATTTTTAGGTGCCCCGCAATGCCCACTTGTCCACCCATAACCACCCAATCGCCCAGCTCCGTGCTGCCGGCTATGCCGCACTGGGACACGAGCAGACAATTTTCACCGACGGTGACGTTGTGGCCAATTTGGACCAAATTATCCAACTTCGTTCCGGCACCGATGGCCGTTTCGGCGAAGCGGGCCCGATCGATGCAGCTGTTGGCCCCAACTTCCACGTCCGGGCCCAGCACGGTCCTTCCCACGTGGGCCAACTTCCTATGGCGATTTTTTTCAAAGCCGTAGCCGTAGCCGTCACTGCCGATGACGGCGCCACTGTGGAGGATGCAGCGGTCGCCGACCGTACAATCCCGGTAGAGCGTAACCCGCGGGTGGAGCCGGACGTCCTCGCCGAGCTGGCAGCGATCGCCAATGGCGCAGTGGGAACCCAGCTGGCAGCGGGGACCAATCCGCACCCCATCGCCGATCGCACAGAAGGGACCGACGGACGCACTGGGGTGAATTTCGGCCGTTTCCGCCACGACGGTGCTGGAATGAATGCCGGCGGCCGGCGGCCGTTCTATTTCCCGCTCTATGGCCTCGCAGAGGGTTCCCAGGGCAAGGGAAGGACTGTCCAGAAGGAAATAGGCCGCGCCGGAGGGCGGTTCGCCGCCGTAGTCCTTCGGCACTAAAATAATTGAAGCGCGGGATTTTGTCACCAGTTGGGCGTACTTCCCATTGGAGAGGAAGGACAGCTCGCCCTCCCGAGCCCGATCTAGGGCAGCAATTGCCCGGATGATTCCAGAAAATTTCCCACGCACCCCTTCGGGCCGCAGCAATCCCCGCAGCTGTTCTTCCGTGTACTGCACAGCGTCGGGCTATGGGCCAATTCCGGTCGGTGCAACGGGAAAAGTTAAAAACTTCACACTGTCGCACTGCGGACATAGTCGCTTCGCAATTTATTTTAATAGATCAAAGAAATGGGAATCGCATTTGCTATCACTAGCCTATTACTAGAGTTGATACACGGCATTAGTCGTTGTACTGCAGCATTAATACTATTTTTTCTAGTACTTTTTTTGCTTGACTTTCCTTTTAACATACCCCTAAAGGACGCCATGAGTGCTATTGTTTCTTCAATTCAACAGATGTTGCACGGTAAGGTTCTGCCGCCCTGTGGAACTGTGGTTGCCGTAAAGCACGTAACCCCAACTGGAACCACGCTATTTACTAGCTCTGCCGAAATAGATAGCTATAGGGAAAGTGGGAAGTCATTTTCGATTGGCGCGCTAGTGCTAGTGAACGACAAAGGTCAACAGACGGTCGTACAACTCGATTCGCCCCGCCACCATGGAAATGACGTGAAGGAAACTCTGCAGGCCTTGGGCATGGCCAACGACATTATCGATGCCGTAAAAACTCAGCATTTTGCCGACGACTTTAATAGTGCTGGCACGGGCATTTCACTATATCAGAAGAGTGAATCCGACTTTGTCCCGATTACATTGGAAGAGGCGAAAAAGGCAAATTGGCAAGAAGTTGCCGCCATTATCCACGGAACGGACGGAAGCTTCTTCTTTTCTTCCGATCCAATTCAAGCTGACGGACTTGCCGCTTCCCAGCTTGGGGATGGCGATTGCGTTAAGTATAGTGTTATGTTTTTGGATGGCAGCACGGCGCAAAAGAAAGCCTCGCCGTCGTCTAAAACCGGCGCCGGTGCCGCCATGAGAGTGGCCGGTGCCACTTCCCTGTCCTCTGGAATTGGACTGATAATTAGTCTGCTCACCGCGCTCGCATTCAACTGGGCCACGTTCCTCATCAGCATCGCTCTGATAGCCATAGGAATCGCAATCACGATTGTGTACGAAAAAGTTTTCCCCCGGGCAGCCGACTGATCGGCTCCCCGGCCAGGGGATTCTCCCTAGAACTGGAATGCAGCCCCTACGGCAGCCCAGAGCAGATTTCGATGGTGCCCGTCCGCATTGTTCCAGTTTTCCTTGGACGCCGAGTTGCCCGCATAGCGAACTCCGAGGGACAGACTGCCCGGCAGGGATCTCATTCGCAGAATCAGATCACCGCCCCAGCCGTAGTAGAAAAATCCACAGCTATTCCCCGGACAGATGTCCTTAAAGAAGTGTTTCACGCCGCCGGGTCGGGCACAATGGTCATAGCCGGCAGAGAATAAACTTCTCACCCGAAGGAAGTTCAAACCAATGGCCGCCAGGTCATAGTCCTGCAATAGGGAAATGGATAGGCCGAAGTCCTCTTCGTCAAAATTGTAGGAAACACTTCCTTCCGCAGAGACACTGTCACCCCAGTGGAAGGTGCTATGTATCTCGTTGCCGTGTTTTTTTACGCCTTCTGGAACGCGAAAGTAGAACAGGGATTGGTAGCCGGCATTTAAATAGCATTTTTCTGAAACATTCCAGTTGTAATCCAGACGGGGAGCGACTCTGTTGACGGCGGCCGAATCGTCCATGATCCGGCCATCCACGCCGAGAAACAGAGAGCCGTTTCCGAGTTCCCGCAGGACAGTCAGGGCTAGCTCCTCCTTTCCCTGACCCCACTTGCAACCCACGGCCACGTGCTCCGTCTCGTGTCCATAGTAGGCGTCCCAGGACCAGCCGAAGAGGCTGGCGGGTAAAATGGCTGCGCCGAGTAGGCCCGAAAGGAAAAGGTTCTTTTTCACAGGGGACGACTGGGAAAGTGTTTTTTGAAAATGCAAGCAAAAAGCGCTGTGCGAAAGCGAACTCGCACCGGCCCTACGGAGCTCCGCCCGACCGGCCCGGTGGCCGTGCCTCCCGGCCTGGGAAAAATTTTCAAAGCATCAGACTACTACGGAGCATGTTAGAAAAATAAAAAAAGCGAAACGCCGCGCTTTTCCCTTGTGGTTTTTACGAAATTTTAATTTTTTGCACAAAAAATGAGCGATTTAATTCGGGAAGTGCGCACTTTAGTATCCGATCCGTCCAAGATCCCGGATACGGTCGGGGATAAGGCGGTGACATCCGTTCGAATCGGAGGCACCCTGCTCAGGGATGGATATTCCGTAAAAAACTACAAGGGAAAGCACCCCGATGGGGTTTCGTTCGGCACAATAGTACTATATGCGGGCGATCAGTCGCTGGCGGTGGACGTTGGTCCGTCGATCTACCACGGCCCCGCAATTGGGGACATTCTAGGTGAAATGGGCATGGGTCCGGATGCGGTCGAACTAGTGAAACGGCAGCACTATGCCAATGATTTCTCCACGAGCGGATCCGGATTCGGGCTGTATAAATGGGACGGAGAAAAGTTTTACCCTATTTCGCCATTGAAAGCACGGAACGTTAACTACGAGGATGTTGTAGCCCTAATCTATCCTGCTAATAATAACAAGCCGTCCAATACCATTATTTTCTCTCCAAATCAAGAACTTGTCGATGCGTTTGGCCATGCCGGGGTTGGAAAGAGCAGCAAGAGCACGCTGCTAACCCTCGATGAGTACGGGGTGGTCACGCCGCATGACTACACAATAGCGTCCCTCTCCAAGCTGTGGTACGTTTTGAAGGTGGGCGGCGGCGCATTTTTAGCGGCCGGCATTGCGATCCTCGTAGGGTTCCTGACTGCCCTAACTTTTAATTTACTAGCCCTCGTTATCTCTCTAATTGCCATTGGCATCGGCATTGCCCTCTCCTGGGGCTACGAAACGGCTACCAACAAGCCGCTTTAAACCAAATGAGGCCCCAACCTGCTTTCGCTAGAACGGCAGCAAAACCCCGGTTTCTATCCAGCACAGACGCCTGTGGTGGCCGTTTTGATTGTTCCAGTTGGTCTTCGACGCGGAATTGCCGGCAAAGCGAAGGCCAACAAAAGTATAGGCCGGCGACGGATCCCGCCGAAGAATCAAATCCCCACCCCAGCCGTAGTAGAAGAAGTGGCGGTGTTCTCCGGAGGTGCTTCTTCGGTAGTAATTC
>JAITDG010000007.1 GCA_031282685.1 Puniceicoccales bacterium
CGTGCCGGCCGAAACGCCCACGGCGGGGGGGGCAGTGCCCTACGGTGGGGAGTTTTTAGAAATAACGTTTTCCGATGGAAATGATCCCATTTTTGTCCACTATTCGCAGGTTTACCAGCCGACCGATTTGGCCCGACGGGAAATGAGTCTGTTGGCGGTCTTGCTGGGTGTGCTCTATCAAAATAGTCGAGCTCAGATTGCTAAGCTGGAGGATATTATAACGGAGGCGGAGGCAATCAACGTACAGATCGCGAAACTCATCAGTCTGTACCATCTTTTCAACGCCATGCAGACTCAGTTCGGCCCCGATGAGCTGCATGGCAAAGTGATGGTATTGAAGTGGGATGTGTTGGAAGAATTTCAAAAGGCGGACCTGCCGCTGCCGTTCGCTATGGGAACGGTAGGCGCATTTCCTTTTCTATACTATGGAATTGGTTGTAGCAATTATTTGGGGCTTTATTGGAATACAAAGCACAGGATTTGGTCGCCCTATGGGCAGCGGGATAGTGTTGATGTTTGTGAATTAAAAGATGACTATTTTACATATACTTATGATACAGATATTTATTCCGCATATAATGATGGGAAAACACTTGACGGCGTAGAAATGGACGAAAATGGCGAAATTTATATGACCTACGATAGGGCCCATACTTATCTTATGAGTGGCAGTTATCCGTATAATTTAACTACGCCTGCCGGCATAGAAGCGTGCATGGCAGATGGTATGGAAAGTTCAAGCGTCACATTCGAAATACCCGATAGTGGAATTGGTCCTACAGCTTCGATGGCTCTCTATTGCCTTCTTCCGAAAAGAGATGAAAATGGCGCATTTACGCGCTTGTATTTTGTTGAAAGGTATTATGCGGTAGATATCAGCGCAAGCACGACAAGCGGGCCGGTCGGTTGCTTTCCGTTTTTAAAAACGGCGCAGGCAATCGAAGACGAAAAAAGTGGTGTCTATGCCTCCTGCGACGACCTGAAAGCCTACTGCGATTTCATTCGCTCGAAAAATGATATTTATTCCAGCTGGCTGTCCAATATTTCCAGCATGATTTCTCTCGAAACTAACGAACTAATGCAGGACATATCTGCCGCTTCAAGCATAGTTCAAAAATTCGCAAACACCCAGCGGCGAACCGCTTCCAACGTGCACTAGCGGGGGTGTTCTTCCGGCCGGCCCCATTCCTTTTTGGGAAATAGCCCCATGCGAAGGCTTGCGACTTCCTCCCTCTATCTACTCTTGCTGGCCATTTTCTTGGACGGCCAAATCCGCGGAGGGAGCTATCTCCTCGGTACTGCGGGGCTGCTGCCACAGGTGTTCTGGTCCGCCCTTCCCCTTCCGATGGCGTCGGCGCTGGCTTTTGCCTTTGGCCTCCTGCTGGACGGCAGCCACTACTCTTTGCCATTTGGGCTGAGCGCTTTCTTTTGTCTGGCCGTTACTTTTTGCCTCCAGCTCCTGCACCAGCACATTTTTTGGGATCTGCCCGCCCGCCTGCCACTCACCGTTCCCGCCACGACCGTAGCCTACTACGTAGCCCTCTCCCTCGCATTCGGCCGGCAAACGGCGCTCTCCTCCGCCCTTCTGGCCTGCCTGGGTTCTTGCGCCTTCAATTGCCTGGCGTGGGCGCTTTTTTTTAGGGAGCGGACTCCTGCGGCGCCGCGGCCTCCAGCGCGTTGAACTCGCTCACCGATTTTCCGTTCACCAGCAGTCCGGCCGGCCGGGAGGCGCTGACCCGCACAGCTTTCTCGTAGGGAACATTTTGTACTCGCCCGGCCTTCATTTTCTTTGAAAAAACCCGCTCTCCCGTCTCTAGGCTGTCGATGGTAACATAGTTTGCGGAACTGGCCTCCAGAACGATTGTTTGGCGAATCTGCCGTTTCCGCGCTGCGAGGGGAGCCGATAGGAGGGCCGGTCTATCCGACTGCAGCTTCTGCACGATCGCCGCCGCATCTTCGCCGCTCCCCATCGACCCTCCGCGCTCCGCTAAAAACAGATCTAACTCTCCTGCCCGTAGGCGGCGCAGGTCCTCGCCGAGCGCATCGCCGAATTCTTCCGCGAGCCGCTCCACGGCGTCGACGGCGCCCTCCGCACCGTTCCCGTGGCGGGCCGTAGTGCCTTCGTAGCGTTTGATGCCCAAAAGATTATTCCCATTTCGATCCCAGAATTCGCAGTGGGCGCGGAGGCGGACGAGCCGGTCTCCGATGGCCAAATCGTCCACGGCGGGGCAAAGGAGAAAGTAGGGCTCCAGGGGGCTACTCCAGGGGGCGAGGACGACAAGATCCTGGGGCAGGTGCCGTTCCAGACAGCGCCGTAGGACTTTCCCGATTCCTTCGGCCAGCGGCTCTCCCCAGCGCAGAGAGCTCTGGATGGCGACCTTGCCGCCGGCCCTCTGGAAGACTAGCTGCGGCCGCTCCAGGTAGCTCGGAATTGCGACGGCCCGCAGGCAGATAACATGTTCGGGTGCAAAACCATCCGCCCGAGCCGCCGGCCGCTCATCCCGGCCGTTGAGCACGAAGTAGCGAATTTGCGGCCCGTTTGAATTGGCGCTAAAGCAGCCACCGAGAAAAACCTGCGAAAGCACAAGACCGAGAGCCGCAACGCAGCGGCGTCGGACTAGTCCGCGGAGAATAGCAAAGTTCACCCCACCGCCAGCCTGGCGATCCTACCATCCTCAGCAAGGCTAATTTGCGAGCGATTTTAGAGTAGCAGTTAGCGGATTGCGGTTGTGGTTTTTACGGCGTGGGCCGGAGCGGACGGATGGTTGATTCGGGCCGCAATTTTCGGAATTTGGTCGACCGGGTGGCAGCATTTTTTTACGGTCGGCGGACCCTTGACCGGCGGGCGGACCTCCGCTAGGGGCGGACGGTGGCAGCGTTTTTTTTTGCTCTCCTTCGGCGACTGCTGCGGTCGATTTTTCTGCTTTTCTGTGTCCTTACGGCAGTTTTTGCGCTCCTGCGGGCCGTCCCCGGGGGGCCATTTGACGGCGAGCGGGAATTGACGCCGGAGGCCGCCGCCGCCCTCCGGGCCCACTATGGCACGGATGAATCACTCCTGCGCAGCTACTTTCGCTACGTTAGCCGGACGGTCCGGGGCGACCTGGGGCCCTCCTTTTGCCAGCTGGGCTGGTCCGTCGGTGAACTGTTGGCCGACAAGGTTCGGGTCAGCTTCGAACTGGGCGCCTATGCCTTTCTGCTGGCCCTCTTGCTGGGCATTCCCTGGGGCTGCCAGGCCGCCCGCTATCCGGAAAAGTTCTTTTCTCGCAGCGCCATGGCCGTCGCAACGGTCCTCATCTGCATCCCCAGCTTTGCTCTCGGTCCCATTTTGGATCACATTTTCGCCCTCCGCCTCCACTGGTTCCGGGTCATGGGCTGGTGCGGATGGCGCTGCAAAGTGCTCCCGTCCGTGACGTTAGGAATTATTCAGGCCGCATTTTTGGCCCGTCTGACCCGCCGGTCCCTGGCGGGCGAGTTCGCCAGACCCTACGTGCGAACGGCCCGGGCGAAGGGACTTTCCGAGAGCGCGGTTTTCTGGAAGCACATCCTTCGAAATGGAATTGGGCCGACCATCGCCTACCTGGGGCCCACCTGCGCCGCCCTTCTGAGCGGTACGTTCGCGGTGGAGAGCATTTTTCACATTCCCGGCCTCGGCCGGCTCTTCATCGAGTCCATCGGCAACAGGGACTACGGCCTAGTGACTGGCATCGTGCTGCTCTACGCGCTCCTCATCATAGTTTGTAATTTTTTCGCAGACGTTCTGTTGGCGGCCATAGGTCCCCGCGGCGGAAGTGGCTAGCGGCGATAGCCCCGGCGATTTTCAGGAAAAGAGTGCCCGCTGGGCCGTGCTGAAGTGCAATTTGGCGAATTCGCCGAAGCAGCCGGCTCCCAGTCGACGGACGATGCTCCGCGCCTGCTCCTGAACGGCCGCACCGGCACCGCGCAGCAATTTTTCACCGGCAGCCGTAGACAGCCGCTCCATGGCCCGAAGAAATTCTGCCCGAGCCACAATGGAGGCCGCAGCCACAACGATGTCCTCTTCCGCCCGGGGCCGCATCTCGATCGTCACCTCATTCCCGGGAAAGTAGGACTGCACGAGCGGCTGGCGGGAAAATTGGTCCAGCAGCGCCCGGGAAACTTTTTTGCGCTGCAGCGCGTTCGCTAGGCTTTTGGAGTGGTACCAGGCCAGGAGGCGATTTAAATTTTCCCCAAATCCGCCGTAGAGTTCGTTGTACTTCTTCATGCTGAGCGAGAAAACTTCCACTACCGCTCCCTCGCTGGTCCGAATGAGCCGGTCCAACTCAAAGATTTTCCCGTCCTGGCCGACGGATTTGCAGTCCCGCACGCCCGCCACCCGCCATTTTTTTACGATTTCACCGCCGGCGATGACGCAGGCAGAAACCAGCGGGCCAAAGAGATCGCCCTTGCCGGATTCGTCCATTCCGCCGTGTTCCTGGAACCAGTCGGGGTGCTGCAGCTCCTCGTAGCCGACGTGGCACTCGCCGATGATCTCCGGCTCTAGGACATATTTTACAAACTCTTCCGTGCCCTTGCCCTGCACCACCACCTTGCCGGATCGGTAGGCCACCACGTTAACTTTTGGGCCCCGGTAGGCAAAATCCGCAAAGGCAACGCTATAGCTTTCCCAGCCGCTGGATTCGCAGGAATTCTCCAATTTTTGCATCTGCTCCCGGTCCAAGGAGCAGCTGTGCAGCGCCATCGGCTTTTCGCCCATAGCGTTGGTCTAGCAACGTTTGTGAAAAAATGTCAAGAAAAACTGCCGTCGAAGGGCCACTTTGGGCGCGCCGAGTGCGGTCGGATGGTTCGCTATGTTTCTCCTTTTTAAACTATTCCGACATTAAAAAAGCGGCGAGGCACCCTCCCATTCGGCCGTATTTTTTTTCTTGCACAATTCGTAATTTTCGATCTTTTGCTCCCCGTGAATGTCGCAACCTACGGAAATCTGAGTCTTTTTGCACAAAACAATATACTTGCGCTCGCTGAGGAATATAACGCAACTCTTGCAGTTTGTGCGGTAACCAGCGTGGCGCTTTTGGTCCATTGGGAAGCGGAAAAGCTTAGCCCCTCCATTGGGGTGCAATTTCTGTATTATCTACTCTCCTTTGTGACGTTTGGCATTTATTACGCGATTGCGCGCGGTCTCGCCTTTGCCGACGTGCGGGAGAAGAATAGCGCGCTTGCGATTTTCCTTAGAGATTTGATTGCCGCCGCCGCCGCCGTGGTCGCGACCCCGGAGGAAGAGGGGCCGAGTTTCACGCCCGCCGGAACTAATAGATCGCAAGTGCCCGCCGTTGGCGTGAGTTTGCCGGATGTGCCTCCCGAAGATCTAACTCCCGATGACTTGGCGTTCCTCACGAAATTCGCCGCTGAAAGTGCTTCCGCCGGACAGGACCAAAGCGGTAGCCAACCTTCTCCGGCCGGCCAGTCTCCGTCCAGTCAGCCCGCCGCCAGCCCAAGAGTCCCGACCGGCCTGTCTTCGCCTAGTTCGTCCGCCGCCCGCCCGAATGTCTCGCCCGTTCCAGGTCCCAATCTGCAGCAGGCAACTTCTCCGGCCGTGGCTCCGCAGGTAACATCTTCTGCGCCAGGACCGTCTTCCCCGTCGGGACCGTCTTCCGTGGGGACGGTCGGCCCGTCGCCACTCCCGCAGTTCGCTCCCCAGCAGCTACAGGCAGTGAAGGCGGCCATAGCCAACGTTAAGACCCGTCAATACGTTCATTCCGTTTGCCTGCAGAATACCAAAGCGGATAAGCATGCCCTGGCCTATGCCAAGGCCTATGCGCAGAAAACGAAATGGGATGAGAAGACGGAGGGCATTTCAAAGTTCCTCCGCCGTAACATCGATGGCTTTGATCCGAGTTCCCTGACCGTTGCGCCCGGCTACAGTTTCGCCGATCCTTTTGAATTTTGGGCTTTTGCCGAAGAACTGGAACGAGTATTACGGTGGTTTTACTTTTGTCTCGGTAACAATCGTGAAATCACTGACCGGATTCGGATGGATTCTGGTAAATTCTTCCCGGAGTGGTGTTCTCTTGGTTTTTGTCACGATGTCATCCAAAGCGTTGCGAGTGTGCTGGATAAATGTCTACTAAGTGAAGATGAAGTACTCGCAATCCGGACTGTGCCGGCGGAATCCATGTTCCAGAGTAAGTCCCAGTACCGCTGGACAAAAAAAGTAGATTGCGTCACTAGAGAAGTAACATGGGTTGGCGTTCCAGGTGGTGCGTACCGTAATTGGGAAACATTGCTAATTTCGGGGTTGCCGGTCGGTCCTGTTGGAGAGCGGGCTTCGGAAAACGCACAAGTGGCAGAGGCGAACGGAGCTGCGGACGAAGGAGCCGAGGAGAGTGCTTTCCTCCCGGCGGGTGGGCTTTCCTCAGGGTCCATATTGCGAGAGAACATCCTAGTGGCTTTCGAGGAGGAAGGCGAAGAAGAGCCCTCCTTGGAAGATCGGCGCTACCTTGGGGAGGTGCTCCGCGCTAAAGAATTGGATTTCCTGGCTAACAAGGAGCAAGCGGAAAGGTTTCTTAAGGACTTTGCCCGGAAATATGTATATTTCTGCATGGATTCTCTCATTAAGGGCAAGGGGATGGTGCCGAGCAAAGATTTGGAATCTTATTTGCCGGAGGATGTCGGCGGCAGGGATCGGGAGTTTTTGTTGGCATGCGCAAAAAAATTTGTTGAAAAAGTTTCTAGCGAAACGGGATGGCCCCATTACTACAGTCCAATGGAAACGCAGCAGGATCGGCAACGTAGGCTAAGGGAAGGAACGGCTCAAATTAAGAAAATATGGGATGGGCGCGAAGAAGACGCAGAGAGAAGAAGGAAAGGAGTGGTCGAAGCCGAGTACAGGTACACTTGTGCGCGGATCCTCTTAAAGGAACAAGCGAAGGAAATAGCCGTGGCGGAGGCGGATTTACGCGCGCTTCTTTCCTAGCCGTTGGCGCCAGCGTGGCGCGACCTTGCCGGCTACGGTCGGAAGGTCGGCGGAAATGTTCAGCGAAAAGAAAAGTTGCCTTTTCTAGGCAAGAACCTTCAACGGGCTACCGCGATGGAAGACCCAGAAGTCATTCGTCATTCGGCGGCGCACGTGCTTGCGGCGGCCGTATTGCGCCTATTCCCTTCGACAAAAATTGACATTGGACCGGCGACGGAGACGGGATTCTACTACGACTTTGACGGTGACCGCACATTTACTGCGGAGGATTTTGCGGCGATTGAGGAGGAGATGGCTCGCACCGTAGCGGCGGATTTGCCCTTCCGCCGGAAAGAGGTAAGTCGGGCCGAGGCGGAGGAAATCTTTCGAAAATCCGGCCAGCACTACAAGCTGGAGCGGCTGGCGGACATAGCGGAAGGAGAGACAATTAGCCTCTACGAACTGGGGGATTTTGTGGATCTCTGCCGCGGACCTCACGTGGCCTCCTCCGGCGCAATCGGCGCCTTCCGCCTGCTGAGCATTGCCGGCGCTTACTACCGGGGCAGTGAAACAAATAGGCAGATGCAAAGAATTTATGGCGTCGCGTTCGCCTCTCGGGAGGAGCTGGACAAGTACCTGGAGGATCTGGAGGAGGCCAAGCGGCGCGACCACCGCCGTTTGGGTAAGGAATTGCAGCTGTTCCTGATCGACAATGACGTGGGGGCCGGGCTCATTCTTTGGCTCCCGCGCGGCGCGACCATGCGGTTGGAGTTGCAGCAGTTCATCATGGGCGAGCTCGTGCGACAGGGCTACGAGCAGGTCATGACTCCCCACGTGGCACGGCTGGAGCTCTTTCGCACCTCCGGCCACTTCCCCTACTACCGGGATGCGCAATTTGAGCCCATCGCGGATCGGGAAAATTTGGACCCGACGCTGAGCTACGGCGAACTCTCCGCCGAGTTGGAATCGGGTGCCCGCAGCGGCTTCCTCGTGAAGCCCATGAACTGCCCGGCCCACATTAAAATCTTTTCCAGCACGCCGAAGTCCTACCGGGACCTGCCCTGCCGCCTGGCCGAGTTCGGTACCGTCTACCGCTGGGAGCAGTCCGGCGAATTGTCCGGGATGACTCGTGTGCGGGGATTTACCCAGGATGACGCCCATATTTTTTGTACCGAGGAGCAGCTGGAAAGCGAGATTAGGGGCTGTTTGTCCCTTGTGCGGAAGATTTTTGAAACGCTCGCCATGGGGGATCACCGAGTGCGCCTTAGCCTCCGCGACCCGCAGTCCAACAAATACATCGGCGATGATCTGTCCTGGGAAAAGTCCGAAGCCGCTCTCCGCCGGGCGATTCAGGGATTCGGCCTGAAATACGAAGAAGATGTGGGCGGTGCCGCCTTCTACGGGCCAAAGATCGATTTCGTCGTGAAGGACGTGCTCGGCCGGGAGTGGCAGCTGGGGACGATTCAGGTGGACTATAACCTGCCGCAGCGCTTCAATTTAACCTACATCGGCCCCGACAATCGGCCGTCCGTGCCCGCCATGATCCACCGGGCTCCCTTTGGCTCCCTGGAGCGCTTTTGCGGGATTCTCATCGAGCACTTTGGTGGCGATTTTCCCCTCTGGCTGGCGCCGGAGCAGGTGCGGATTTTGCCCATTAGCGATGACCTCGTTCCCTGGGGTCGGCAGCTGCGGGAAACGTTGATGGAGAACGGAATTCGTGCGACTGTGGACGATCACTCGGACAAGTTGGGTGCAAAAATTCGGCGGGCGGAGCTGCTCCGAGTGCCCTATGCGGCCGTCGTGGGCGAAAAGGAGCGGGAAAGTGGGACCGTTTCCGTGCGCTGTCGCATTCGGAAGGAGCACGAGGGCAACCACTCCGTGGACGTGTTCGTGAAGTTGCTGAGGGCGGACATCGCTAGCCGGCGCCTGCCGGATCGGTTTTTAAAGGACGGATGAAATTGTAGTCGCATTTGTCGTCCCTTACGAACTTTTCACCGCTCAACTCCAGCCCCATCGGGAAAAAGGTTGCCAGGCCGATTTCCGGTCTCTGCCTTGCTTCTGTGGGGACCGTTCCCCGCCGGGCTGGAGGGAGTGTTTTGTTGGGAACATCGTCGAATCTGTCCCGCGGATTGCGCCCGTCCCGTTGGAATGTGGCGCTGTTCTTTGCGGTCTACTTTGGCGCCTATGTCGTTGCTGCGCTGTTAGTTCCGGCTGTCTATGGAATCTTGCGGCGCTGCCGCGGACGAATTCTCACATCCCTAGGGGCTTACGTCCTCGCCCATCCCTTTGGACGGGTCTATGGCCGCATTTGCTGGATCCCCCTGGCTCTGGGTTTGCTTTTTTTACTAAAGCATTGCGGGCTAGCATCTTGGAAGAAACTCGGTGTCCATTGGCGCCGCTGGTCGCAGTTTTTGTGCTTTTTTTTGCTCGGTGCTGCACTGGTAGCCCTTATGGCGGCCGTGCGGATGATTCAGTTTGGCTGGGAGTGGCGTAGTGGATTTTTCTGCTGGAAACTGTTTTGTCCCTTAGCTTCCGCACTTTCCATCGCACTGCTGGAGGAAATTGTTTTTCGGGGCCTCCTTTTGCGGTTCCTCTGCGATTCCTTCGGCGCGCCCATTGCCCTTCCCTGTAGCGGATTATTCTTTGCCTACGTGCATTTTACCGGCCATTCGGCCATCGCCTTCCGGGGGCCATCGCCGACGATTTCGGACGGCTTCCGGGCGGCGCTGGATTCCCTCGGGGCCATCCGCTGCGACTTCCAACCGATGGCCTTTCTTTCCCTATTTCTCCTCGGCCTGCTGCTGGGGAGCTACTTTCTCCGCTATCGTAACCTCATGGCGTCCATTGGCTTCCACTCCGGTGCCGTCTTCGTCCTCCTGGCTTCCCGTCGAACCGTCCTGCTGCTGGCCCCCTCCGGCCCTTCCCTGCCGAAGGACCTATTGAGTCTATTTCTTTGTCCCCTGCTACTTTGCATTCTTTTTTCACTTCACGTCCATGGAACCCATAAAAATTCTCGCCGCGAGGGCCCTTGACGTCCTTTGGCCCCGCCGCTGTTTCGGCTGCCACTGTCGGCTCCAGGGGGATGGGCCCTATTTATATTTTTGCCGGCGCTGCGTGGGCGATTTGGACTTCCCCTTCGCACCGACCTGTTCCCGCTGCGGCCAATTGCGCGGTGGCCGATCCGACTGTCCCTGCCGGAATTGCGCGCGGAATCATTTTTCCTTCCGATCCTGCCGATCCCTCTTCGAACATAGCGGCCTAGGCCGACGTATAGTGCACGAGATCAAGTACCGGCAGGGCCGCTTCCTCCTGCCGGACCTGGGCCGCCTGTGTCGGATCTTTTTTCCGCAGATGGGGGATGGAATTTTTGTCCCCGTGCCGATCCACTGGCGTCGCCGCTGGCAGCGCGGATTCAATCAGAGCGACTGGATTTGTCAGGCACTTGCGCGGGAATACGGCTGTCCCGTGCGCCGTCTTCTGTGGCGGCGCTGCCACCGGAGGCCGCAGGTGGGTCTGGGCCGCGCCGATCGCCAGCGGAATGTGGAGGGTGCTTTCGCGTTGATTCCGAACCTGTTTTTGAAAAAAATTGCCAAGGACGTCCCAATCTATTTGGTGGATGACGTGCTCACAACCGGTGCCACCCTAAACGAATGCGCCAAAGTGTTGGCGCGGGCGGGTTTTTCCAATGTCCATGCCCGCACGCTGGCCCGCGGCTGAGCTGGATCATGGCGCTGTTCGGAAAGCCGAAGTACTCTACGGTTTCCCTAGGGAAGAAGCGGGAGATTCCCGCGAACATTTTCACGAAATGCCCGCAGTCCGGTCTCGTGGTATATACGAAAGACTTGAAGGAGAACTGGATGGTTGTGCCCGGGAGCGGCTACCACTTTCCTCTGGCGGCGCCGGATCGGCTGCGGCTGCTGCTGGACGAGGGTAGCTTCCAAGAGAGGGACGGAGATCTGCAAACTGGTGATCCGCTGCAGTTTGAGTCTGAAGGAGTTTCCTATCGGAATAAAATTGCAGAAGGGAAGAAAAAGACGGCCCTGGATGAGGCCGTGCTCGTCGGGCTGGGGAAGATGGGTGGCATGGATATCTCTGTCGCAGTTATGGACTTCCGGTTCCTCGGCGGCAGCATGGGCTCCGTTGTGGGGGAGCGTATTACCCGGGCCGTCGAGCGGGCCGTCGAACGCTCTATCCCGGTAGTGATCGTCTGCGCATCCGGCGGGGCCCGCATGTACGAAGGAATGTTCAGCCTCATGCAGATGGCAAAAACCAGCGCCGCCCTCGCCCGCCTTGCCTCCGCAAGACAGCCCTACGTTGCCGTACTGACGAATCCCACCACCGGTGGCGTGACGGCCAGCTTCGCTTCGCTCGGGGATCTCATTCTGGCAGAGCCCGGTGCGCTAATCGCCTTCGCTGGCCCCCGCGTGGTCCGAGAGACCACCGGTCAGGAGCTGCCACCCGGGTTCCAAACGGCCGAATTCCTCCTGGAGCGGGGCCTGCTGGATCAGATCGTGCCGCGTAACCAACTCCGCGAGAGAATCATCCTATTTTTAAGAATGTTTGGGGCCAGGCCGACCGGAATTCCCGACGGCGGCGGAGCCTAACTATATTAGCTTTCCCGACGTGCGCTGAAAATTGAATAGATCATAGGGACCTCTGTCCGGCAGTGGGGATTGCGGTTCGGTCAGAGTAGAGAGTGCCGTGCCCTCCTTGCGTTTTTCAAGGATCAAACTCCGCCCAGCGATCATGTTAGTCGGTTTTAGCTCAATCGGTGCCTCCCGATCAGCCGGTCTCACCGACAGCACCTTTGTCGCAGCGCCCCCAGCGGAGGGAACGTAGCCCACCCCCACGTCAAAATTCTCACTATCTGCCATCGGTTCCATTTTCGCCACAACCCTCCCAAAGGCAAAAAGATTTTTCACCGCAACTGGAAAATTTATCTTATATTCCTATCCGAGAAAAAGATAAAACATTGTTCCGTGGGCTACCGCAAATCGGAGCTGAAGAAAAATTCGCCGGGGCGGGCGCCTTTTATTTTCAAACAGTGGCTGCGAAAATGCGTTGCCATGGGATGTGGGGAGCCGTTCCATGGGCCAGTGGGGGAGCACTTTCTTATCGTTGCCGACGGGCAGGCGGATTTTTCCACGGCGGAGCGGTTGCGAGCCCTGGCGGCCAATCGGACCCTCATTGCGCTGGATGGAGCGGCTAACTTTTTGTGGCGGATCGGCATAGTGCCGAACGTGGCCATTGGCGATTTTGATTCCCTCGGCCGAGAGGCGCGGAAGTTTTTGGAAGGGCAAAAAACGGAGTTTCTGCCGGACGTGGGCCAGGACACGACGGACTTGGAAAAGGCGCTGATATACCTCGGAGGGAAGGATTGTGCCTCGGCGGCGGTTGTGCACGGGTTGGGCGGTCGGCCGGACCATGCCCTCGGGAATGTCACTTTTCTGAAAAAATACGCTAAACTTGTACGCGGCCTCTCCCTAGTCACAGACCGGGGGCAAATTCGCTACTGGGAAGACGTTGACGTTGTTTTGGAGGCTGCGGCCGGCGCCCACTGCGGCTTTTTTGGATTTCCCCTGGCCCGCGTTACGGCCATCGGCCTGCGCTACGGCATGGGCGACTACCACTTGGAACTCGGCGTTTCAGAAAGTGTTGCGAATTCCTTCCTCGGCGGTGGGGCTCGCCTGTCCGTTGTCGGCCAGTGCCTAGCGGCCCTCGACCGGTCCGTCCGGCTGGTCGCCGACGGCGAAATCGGGAATGAGGCATCTTCCTCGCAGAAAAGATATTAGTCGTTCTTCTGCCGCCCGCATGGTCACTTTTTCCTCTTCCGTCCCGTCCCCTAGTCCGGCCAGGTGGAGCCAGCCATGGACCAAGTAGAGGGTAAGTTCCTCGGATAGGCCGATTCCCCGCTCTTGCCCGCAGCGGACGGCGCAGTCGACGGAGATGCAGATTTCCCCGGCGAAGTCCTCCTCCGGGTCGCCGGGAAAGGTGATAACGTCCGTCGGCTCCGGATCGGCCAAAAATTTCCCGTGGAGAATTTGCAGAGTTTCCTCTCCCAGTAGGGCAACGGAAAGCTCGCCGTCGGGAATGGGGTAGGCGCCCATCTGGTCCAGCGCCAGCAGAGTTTCCCGCAGCGCACTTTCGCTAAATTCCAGCCCCGGAACCTCACAGTAGATGGCAAACGTCCGCACCGCACCGGTCCTCGGAAATTTCGCTCCCCTGGCAAGGACCTTTTTCCTTCCCCGGGAAAGGCGGCGGACCGACTAGCCCTAAACTTTACTTGACAAGGAATATAGAGATCTGCTAGCCGTCGGTAGGGTGCGCTGTGGAGATCGGCCTCCTCAGCTCTGGTGGCCACTCTTCATCGGATTCAGGAGCAAAAATTCGTTGACAGCATTTTCCGAAAAGGGGGGAATGGCCGTCGGCGTAGCAGGACGGCACGAGATGGATGAAAGTACGATTGAAGCGTTGGTGGAGAAGTACCCTACTTTGGAGCGGCAGCGGGATCGGCTCGCAGCCATGCGTTCCGGCGCATTTTGTTTCCATCGGACGTTCGGCTTTGGGGAAATTGTAGAATATGACACAGTTGCAAGTAGAATTCTCGTAAATTTTGAAGGAAAGCCGCGCCACGCCATCGACCCTATTTTTGCCCTCAAGCACCTGGAAATCCTTCCGGAAGAGCACATTTTGGCGCAATTCCGAAAAGATCCGGAGGCGGTGCAGTGCCTGCTGAAGGAGGACCCGGCCGGCGCGCTGCGGCTCGTCCTTGCCCACGCAGAGGGCTCCCGGGCGACCCTGGCGGAAATTTCCGACGTGCTGCGGCCCATTCTCGGCGAAAAGGGGTGGAAAAGCTGGTGGGCGCGGGCGAGGAAAATGGCGGAGCAGGACTCACAAATTGCTGAACCGGAGCAAAAAAGTGGCTACTACGCCCTGCGGGCGGAGCCGGTGGAGCACGTCGATCGGCTGGTGGATGGCGTACTTCTCGCCAAGCAGATTTCCAAAAAATTGCAAAGTGCCCAGCGACTTCTGAGCGAGAAGGATTTTAGCGCCCATTCGGAAAAAATTTTGCCCGCCTACGAGGAACTTCTGCGGCTGCACAGGGCGGCCGCCGGTGCGAATACGGACCTGGAGCGGATGGAACTCCTCTGGCTCTGCGGGGACTTCGCGGCCCTCCTCGGCGTGGAACTGCCGGACGACGTCTCGCGAGAGGAGACTATCCGTTCCATCGAAGCGGTGGTAGACTTGGCCAACTCTCTCTCCGCTGCTCAGTTATGTCGCTTTTTCTCCGATATCGAGGAGTGCTTCCCGGAAACCTTCCTCTCCACCTGCCTGCTCCTCGTGCGCAGCTGCGTGGGGCGGACCGTTGGCAGCGCGGTGAATTTTCTGTTGGCCGGCGGTCACCGGGAAGACTTGCAAAATTCTCTAGAGCAATGGCTCCGGGACGGTTCCATGCGGGCGTCGCTGCTGGATTGGATCATCAAAAATCGAAATCTAGGGAAATACCGGGAGTTCCTGGCGCCGTTGGTTGGGCCCAAGCTATTTCGACTGGCTCTCTCCGCCGTCGACCAGGAGTCCCTCCGGCAGAGTGGGACGCGAAAGATTCCCCTCGCCGAAACCATCGCGGGGGACCGGGATCTGGTGGAGGAAATTTTGGCCCAAGGTTCCCAGGAGGTGGCCCGGGATCTGGCCCAGATGGTGTTGGCAAATCAGGGCTTCGACCCGCTGACCCGCCGGTCCATTCTGGCGCGATTCATCCGCGTGTTCCCGGATTTGCAAAAATTGCTCGACGGGAAGTCGATGGCCGCAGCCGGACCGGCCGATGGGGGAGTGCTGAAGGTGTCGCAGGTCAGTTTGGATGCGGTGAAGGCGGAGTACGAGCAGCTGGTCAAGGTGCGCATTCCGGCCAATACGGCGGCCGTGGAAGTGGCGCGGGAAGAGGGAGATCTGCGGGAAAATTCGATGTACAAAATGGCCCGCCAGGAGCAGGACATGCTGCTAGCGCGTAAATCGCAGATTGAAAAAGATCTACGCAGAGCCCAGGTGGTGGATTTTTCCGAGGCGAACGGGGCCGTGGCGGGGATTGGAAGCGTCGTAACTCTCGCCGACGAAAAGGGAAAAAAGGAGCGGATTGCCATTCTGGGGGCCTGGGACAGCGACCCCGAAAAAAAGATCATATCTTACCTAACTCCATTAGGACAAAGTATTTTGGGGAAAAAGATTGGGGATATGGTGGAAATGGAAGGCCAGAGTCCGCGTGCGGTCCAGGCAATCGAGCGGTGGGTGGATGTGGGAGAAAAGCGCTAGTGCGCAGTCATTGGAGCGCGGCCCATGTTGCAAAGAATTTTCGGTACGATTCTGCTGCTGACCGTAGTGGGCTTTGCCGTCGGTACGATGGGGGCTAGCGGTGCCGTTCTCCTGATTACGCTTTTCGCGCTGCTTTCCCAGGCGGAGCTCTGCCGACTCATGGAGCGCTTTTCCGCCCGGCCGAGTCGGGGCCAGCTGCTCTTCTGGACTGCGGCTATATTGCTAGGTGCGTGGTATTTACCACAACAGCAGGCCGGCATCTGGGTGGGCCTCTTTGCCCTACTCTCCGTGATCGTCGGCGCCGTCGTCCGCATGCCTCCCGCCCAGCTGCTCAGTCACCTAGCGCCGTCCCTATTCGGTATTCTGTACGTGCCCTTTGCAATGCAGTTCGGAGTCCTGCTCCTGCGCCACGGACCGGGAAAGTGGGAGGGCCTTTGCCTGCTGGGTTGGACCGTTGCGGTGAGTAAGCTCAACGACGTCGGCGGACTGCTCGTGGGGGGTGGCTGGGGTCGCCGTCCCTTTGCCGCCGCCTACAGCCCGCAAAAAACTTGGGAAGGGTTCTTCGGTGGACTGCTCACTGCGGTCGCCGGCGGAGTCGCGTTTTGCTCTATCGCACACTGGTTCTGTGACTTCCCGATCCCTTTCTGGCTATCTTTCCCGCTCTCCGTCCTGCTGGCCGCGGTAGGTACGGTCGCCGACCTGCTTGAGTCGGCCCTGAAGCGGCAGGCCGGCGCAAAGGACTCGGGCCGTCTTATCCCGGGCATCGGCGGCTGTTTGGACTTCTGCGACAGTCTCCTCCTCACATTCCCGACCGCCTACGTTTTCCTCCAATTGGTCCCAGTTTGATGGCCGTGCGGTGCAGGGTAGTTTTGTTGGGCGCTAGCGGTTCCGTTGGAAAAACTGTCCTGGAGCTCCTGCGGCGGGAGCGGGAAATGTTTTTTCTGTTGGGCCTGTCGGTGCACCAAAATCTTTCTGCGGTGGAGCGGATTGTTGCGGAATTTTCTCCCCACTTTCTGTCGCTCACCGGTCTGCCGGAGGAAAAATTTCCGAAGCACCTGTCTCTGCGACCTTTGCCCATCTGTGAACTCGCTGCCCTGGACGAGGCCGACTGCGTGGTCATAGCCCTGCCGGGTCCGGCTGCCCTCCGCCCCCTGCTGGCGGCCATCGGCGCTGGAAAACGTATCATTCTGGCCAACAAGGAGGCAATCGTCTCTGCGGGGTCTCTCGTCCGCGAAGCCCTGCGCGGCTCCCACGCGCTTCTGCTGCCCGCCGATAGCGAGCACTGCGGCATTTTTCAGTGCGTTGCTGGAGAGATAGGCTTTCTCGGAGTGTTCCATCGGCCCGAGAAACTGCGGCGAGTATGGCTAACTGCTTCCGGCGGGCCATTTTTGGATTGGACTCGGGAGCGGATGGGGCAGGCCACCCCCGAGGAGGCGCTGGGGCACCCCAACTGGTCCATGGGTGCGCGCATTTCCGTCGATTCCGCCACGCTAGCCAACAAGGGCATGGAAGAGATCGAGGCCGGCTGGCTCTACGGACTCCGGCCCGGGGAAATTGACGTACTAGTGCACCGCCGCAGTCTAGTGCATGGATTTGCAGAGTTTTCCGACGGATCCCTACTGGCCCAGGTCAGTCCCGCCTCTATGATCTTTCCCCTCTCCTTCTGCCTCCATTACCCATTCCGCCGGCCGAATGGGGAGCCGCCGCTGAATCTCTCTACCGTCGGCGACCTTAGCTTTTGCCCCCCCGACCGGGAGCGCTTTCCCTGCCTGGCCATCGCGGAAGAGGCCTTCCGCCAGGGCCGGTCCGCCCCTTGCGATTTCGAAGTGGCCGATCGAGTTGCGGTGGAGGCTTTTCTCGATAAAAAAATTACTTTCGGGGACATTCCGCGGCTGATCGGGGAGGTCCTCGCCCGCTGTGCTCCCGTGGAGCTCCTCAGCTTGGAGGCGGTGGAGTCTCGGCAGGAAGAAGTTCAGCGCTGTGCCAGGCGGCTCGTGAAAAATTTTTCCGAACTGGGGCAGCGCAGTCGGGCGAATTGACGAAAAATCTTCCCGCCGCTAGGTCTGCTCCATGGACCGTCCCATCCGCCGCTTGCCGGAAATATTGATCAATCGCGTGGCGGCGGGGGAAGTGGTCGAGCGGCCCGCAGCTGTCGTGAAAGAGCTGGTGGAGAATGCCATCGACGCCGGTGCGGGCGACATTCGAGTTAGTTTCCAAAGGGCGGGAAAGGATTTCATTTCCGTCGACGACGACGGCTCCGGCATGGGCCGGGAGGACGTCCCGCTGGCGTTGGAACGGCACGCGACGAGCAAGATCGCCACTTCTGAGGACCTCAACGGCATTCGCTCCTTTGGCTTCCGCGGCGAAGCGCTGCCCTCCATTGCCAGCGTGGCCCGCCTGGTCCTTCGCAGCCGCCGCAGGAGGGATGGGCTGGGGACGGAAATTATCGTCGATGATGGTGTTCAAATTTCTATGCGAGAGATTGTTATGTCTCCTGGCACGGCCATCCGGGTGGAGCACCTTTTCCAGTCGGTGCCGGCGCGGAGAAAATTTTTACGGACGGACCAGACGGAGGCCAACCGCATCATCGAGACCATGCGCTCTTTCGCCCTAGTTTTTCCGGAGATCACTTTT
>JAITDG010000030.1 GCA_031282685.1 Puniceicoccales bacterium
TTCTTCGTCGATATTTGCCACGTCGATTGCTCCGTCGACGGCCACGGCCAGCACGTCCGACTGCAGCAAAAGAAATCCCCGATCGATGGCAATCGACTCCCGCCGGCCATCTGCGATAAAGTGCAACAAACCAGGAACAACTACGGAAGCCAGCGGCACGTGGCCCGGCAAAATTCCCACATCGCCCAACTCCGTCGGAATGGTTACCGAATCGACGGCCCGCTCGAGAATAACACCTTCCGGCGTAACGATTTCTAGTTTAATTGGCATGACCTAGGCTTTCCTGCCGTGCGCCTCCAGCACTTCGTCGATGGAACCTTTCATGAAAAAGTCATTTTCGCCCACGTCATCCAGCTGGCCATCTAGAATCATAGAAAAACCGCGAATTGTTTCTTCCCGAGGCACAAAGCGACCTTCCTGCCCCGTAAATGTGGCGGCCGTGTGAAAGGGCTGGGAGAGGAATTTTTGCGCCTTCCGCGCTCGAGAGACGGTCCGCTTATCTTCTTCGGAGAGTTCATCCATGCCGAGAATGGCGATGATATCCTGCAGGTCCCGGTAGCGCTGCAGGAGACTTTGCACGCGGCGAGTCAACTCAAAGTGTTCTTTGCCAACAATATCAGCAGTTAGAGCCTTGGAAGTGGAGGCGAGTGGGTCAACGGCCGGGTAGATGCCCATGGCGGAAATCTTACGATCCAAGACGATAGTGGAGTCCAGGTGACTAAAAAGTGCGGAGGGGGCTGGGTCAGTTAAATCGTCTGCGGGCACGTAGATAGCTTCGAATGACGTGATGGAGCCATTTTTTGTGGAAGTGATGCGCTCTTGCAATTCTCCCATCTCCTGATTCAGGGTCGGTTGATAGCCAACGGCGGATGGTGACCGTCCCAGCAGCGCAGAGACTTCGGAGCCGGCCTGGGAGAAGCGGAAGATGTTGTCGATGAACAGGAGTACGTCCAAGTGCTCCTCGTCCCGGAAATGCTCAGCGACCGTTAACCCGCTCAGTCCCACACGCATGCGAATTCCAGGCGGCTCGTTCATTTGGCCAAAAATTAGCGCCACCTTGGAATTTTCCGGCCGCTCCAAATCGATGAGCCCAGAAGATATCATCTCATGGTAGAGGTCGTTGCCTTCGCGGGAACGTTCTCCGACGCCGGTAAAAATAGAAAAACCGCCATACTTCTGGGCGATGTTGTGGATGAGCTCCGTGATAACGACGGTTTTCCCCACGCCGGCACCGCCAAAGGCACCCGCCTTTCCGCCACGCGTGAAAGGACATACGAGATCGATGGCCTTAATTCCCGTTTCCAGTATTTTGGCCTCCGTTTCCTGGTCTGTCAGCTGGGGCGCATGACGATGGATGGGCAGGCGCTCCGCTGCCACAACTGGACCACGGCCGTCAATTGGCTCGCCGGTGGCACTTAGAATGCGGCCGAGGACGGCGCGGCCCACCGGCATGGAAATCGGCCCGCCCAGGCGCCGCACCGGAAGACCCCGCCGCAAGCCGTCCGTGGAGGCCATGGCCACCGTCCGCACGGAACCGCCTTCTAGTTGCTGCTGAACCTCTAAGACTGTGAGGCCACCGCCGTCCCCGCGCACCTCGAGCGCCTCATAGATGGCCGGCGGCGCGCTATCGTCCGGGAAGGCAACATCCACCACCCCACCAACGATCTGAAAAATGTGTCCCTCCCCATTGGCCATTGGGCCATTAACAGAATCGGCCGCCGGATGTCACGAAAATTTCGGTCAGCATTCCGGTTTCCTCCAAAATTTCGAGTGCCATCGCCGTTGCGTCGGCGGGCAATTTTCCTAGTACGGGACCGTGGATCTGCCCGGAGACAGCCGGTTGTCTCCGAACTCGAATCGGGGGCCGAAGAAAATCATTCACCTCGACATGGATGCCTTCTTTGCGGCCGTGGAACTGCTGGATCGGCCCGAGCTGCGCGGCCGACCGGTGATCGTCGGCGGAGACCCTTGGGGGCGAGGGGTCGTGTCCACCTGCTCCTACGAGGCCAGGCCCTACGGAGTTCATTCCTCTCTGCCTATTCGCAAAGCCTTGGAGCTCTGCCCCCACGCCATTCTCCTGCCAGTTCGCATGGAGCGCTACCGTGAAGTGTCTCGGCAAATTTTTGCTATTTTGAGGGAAATTACAAACTTAGTTGAACCAATATCCCTCGATGAGGCCTTTTTGGACGTGACGGAAAATCGACTGGGGGAAACTTCTGCGACCCACATCGCCCATCACGCGCAAGAAACTATCCGGCGAAATATTGGATTAAGCTGTTCCGTTGGCGTATCTTACAATTGTTTCCTGGCAAAAGTGGCCTCCAAAAGGAGGAAACCGGCCGGCCGAACCGTCATTAGGCCGGAAGAGGCGTTGGATTTTCTCGCCCGCCTGCCGGTCGGAGAATTTTTTGGCATTGGCCATGCGACGGGCCAAAAATTGCGAGCTCGGCAAATTTTCACCGGAGCAGACATTAGGTCACTCTCTCTGAAAGAGTTAGAGGAAATGCTAGGGAAAATGGGGCGCCGCTACTACGCCATAGTTCGGGGCGAGGACCCGCGGCCGGTGAACCCAGTCCGCGAACGCAAGTCCTTCAGCCGCGAGCGCACATTCGAAGAGGACCTGAAAAATATCGACGAAATGTCGGCGGCGCTCCGGGAGCTGGCCGGAGAGCTAGCCGGAGCATTACGGCAGGAAAATGCTCGAGGTAGGACAGTTACCGTAAAATTGCGCTACGATAATTTCGAAAGCATCACCCGAAGCCGCACGTTCCCCTACGCCGTGGGAGACGAATTTTCCCTCGCTTCCATCGCGGACGGGCTACTGCGAGAATGGACTGCCGCCCGCAGCGTCCGACTCATCGGCGTGGGCGTCTCTTCGCTCCTAGCGGAACCGACGGAAGGCTGCTCATTTCAACCGGAGCTGCCACTCGCCTACGCCCCACCCGACGGCGCGGTGCCCAGGAGGGGATTCGAACCCCCACGGCCTACGGCCAAAGGATTTTAAGTCCTCAGCGTCTACCATTCCGCCACCCGGGCTCCCGGCAATCAGGGAAAATTGTTCCGCCTTCGGCGCAAGCGAAATAAGGGTTTTAGGCAAGTTCGCCGGTCAGGGCCGCGACGGATGCGCCGGTGACGGAGACGGGGACGATGGTGCCAACGGCTTCCGGCGGAGCGCGAAAGAAAATTTTTTTACCCTGTTGCGTGTGGCCAACCAGCACAGCTGGGTCCTTTCGGGAAAAGCCCTCGGCAAGCGCGAACTGGACCGTGCCAACAAATAATTCATTGCGGCGGAGAGATGTCACCGCCAACCGGGCCAGTAGCCTTCTGTGCCGTTCGGCCACCACGTCCGCTGGAAGTCGGTCCGGCCGCTCGGCGGCGGGCGTTCCAGATCGCGGGCTAAATTGGAAGAGGTACGCCATGTCGAAGTCGATCTCGTCGAAGAGTTTTTCCGTTTTTTGAAAGTCCTCCTCCGTTTCCCCCGGAAAGCCCACAATCAGGTCCGTGGATAGGGCGCAGTCCGGCATTATCTCCCTCAGCCGCCGCAAGATTCCCAGAGCGCCCTCCCGACCGTAGCCGCGCCCCATGGCCCGCAAAATTCTGTCCGAGCCGCTTTGAATGGGCAAATGCACGCCATGGCAGAGCTTAGGCAGTCGCAGGAAGCAGTTTAGCAGGTCCTCCCGGAAGCCGCAGGGGTGGGGCGACAGGAAGCGAATGCGCTCGATGCCGTTGATTTCGTGGACCTTCTCCAGCAACCGGACAAAGGGGCTCTTCCCGTCCGAGGAGGGGAATTCCCGGAAGCCGTAGCGGTTCACGATTTGGCCCAGCAAGATAACTTCTTTCGTCCCTCCCGCGGCCAGGGCGGCAATTTCCTCTAAAATGTCGCCCATGGGCCTACTGCGGAACGGTCCACGCACTTTTGGCACGATGCAGTAGCTGCAGCGCATGGGGCAGCCGGTCGTGATGGAGACGTGGGCCAACGGGCGAAAAACTCCTCGTCGCCGGCCCGAACGGCCGTAGGGTCCCCGCTCCTCCAGAAGCAGCAGGGGTCCTTCGCCATCTTCCACTTGCCCTAGCACTTCCGCGACCCGGTGAAAATTTCCCGTGCCCAATACGAAATCCAGTCCCGGCACAGAGCGAAAAAGTTCTTCCCCAAGCCGTTGGGCCATGCAGCCAGCCACACCCACCAAAAAATCGCCGTTTGCCCTTTTTTTCGCCACGAGTCGCCGTAGGCAGTTGGTGGCCTTCCGTTCGGCCTCTTCTCGCACACTGCAGCTGTTGACGATAGCGACGTCAGCCTCCCCCTCGGGGACGATCCGGTGGCCGCAGTCCTCCAGCGCCGCCTCCATTTCCTCCGAATCCCGGCAATTCATCTGGCAGCCGAAGGTGATAACGCAGACGGAGCGACCCATGGGCCGGGCATGGCGCCCTTTTCCCGTTTGGCAACACCTCCGACGCCGAAGCAGGCGTATTTCCTTGGCAGCGTGCCGCCAATGCCTAGACAGATTCCATGAAGGCGGACCCGCTCGCAGTTCTCTTTGGCGATGCGCAGCATGTCGTTGGCCGAGAAGATGTTGAGCGCAAAATAGAAGAGGGGAAAGTACTGACAGTTAAGTTGGGCGTCGATCCGACCCGGCCGGACCTCACCCTCGGCCACATGGTGGTTTTCCGTAAAATGCGGCAATTCCAAGACATGGGTCACCGGGCCATCTTTCTAATCGGCGATTTCACCACCACGATCGGCGACCCCAGCGGCCGCTCGGAAACTCGCCCCCTACTGACGGCCGAGCAGATCCGGCAAAATTCCCAAACATATCTAGAGCAAGCGTTTAAAATTCTTGACCCCGATCGACCGGAAGTGCGCCG
>JAITDG010000036.1 GCA_031282685.1 Puniceicoccales bacterium
GCCCTTCACTCCTAACTTGCGAAACGCCTCCTTTGGAAGATTACCCAGAATGCGCCCTGCCTCTGCCATGTCCCCATTCTTCACTAGCCCTGCCAAATGATTCCACATCGTGGCCACAAACTTCTCGCGGACGCCGTCACTCACTTCATCTATTATTAGTCTAACTAGCGCACTATCCGTTGCGTGTCTGAGAATATGCTCCACGCGACTCTTCATTTTATCTTCCCGAAGTTTCTCGTTGGGAATATGGAGCCCGAGGCCCCGTTCCAGCGTGAACGTCAACACATTTTCCCAAGTGGAACTGCTCGAGGGGCACTTCGACGGAGCTTCGTCAAGATCTGTGCAGAAAAAGCTATTAAGACCATTAGTTTTAATATCTTGACTTATATGTGTTGACCCGGATCCTATGGGCCTAGTATCATTCGCTAGAAAAGATCTTTTCAGCGCACGATAGAACGCATCGGTAGTTTTTAGAAAGCTTCCGGCGACGACGGACAGCGCAGCTATTGCAGGCCCATCGCCGCCAAGCATAACATCGCTAGCTACGGCTGAAAAACTAGATATCTCCTCCGCGGTATAATTAGCACCGTTTTTTGGAGCGCCTATTAGTGATTCAACCGCCTTTTTTCTTAGAAATATGGGAACTTCACCAACTCGCTCCCTGCTATTTGCGTCCGACGTTAGGTGTAGCGGCACGCCACACAAAAAAGTGCACTGCTGCAGGACATCCTTATTGACACTGTCGTATATTTCATCTTCTATGATTTTAGCAATTGTGCTAAGATCAACTCCATCAGGCGCGCCCTTAATATCTACAACCCGGAACTTTTTTCTTTCAAGCATTGAAAGAAAAAACGCCACGATGGCTGGATTCTTAATTGCTTTAAAAACTTTTTCCCTGTTCGCTTTGTCTGATGAAAAGTCCACATTAGCGTCTAAGCCAATAACTCCACTACCACAGTCGAGTACGGCAGTGACAATAGCATTACTATTTTTGAGATCTGGGGCATCGAAAATTTTCATGCCTCCTTGCTCCCCTCTCAGAGCGAACTGGGACCAACCTTTCTTTGCTTCCGTACGAATATTATTAGTAGTGCTCATGTTGACGATTAACTCCCTATGGTTGTCGCGAAAATCGAAAACGAGAGAGCATAGCCCCATGGGGAAGTCAAATAAAAAATGAAGAGTCCGTTCGGAAAGACAGATCGGTCGTGAATTTAGTACAGATGCCTACCAATCAAACCAGTACGCTGTCTAAGACAATTTTTTACGAAAAATTGTTTAGACAATATCCAAAAAATGATAGCCAAAGTCGCGGAATGGCAGCCGATCGGAAATGTCTCAATGGCACTGCGATTCTTCTCCTGGAGTGGTACGACCGCACGGCGCGGGTTCTTCCTTGGCGGGAGCGGCGCAGCCTCTATGGAACTGTCCTGTCCGAATTTATGCTGCGACAGACCCGCGTGGCCACCGCCGTGCCCTACTACCTTCGCTGGCTGGCCCGATTTCCAGATTTTCGCTCCGTAGCGGAAGCAAGCGAGGCAGAATTATTTTACCTATGGTCCGGGCTGGGCTACTACGAGCGCGTTCGACAGCTAAAGCGTCTCTGCGAAGCCATCTGCGCCGCAAAATCCCCACCCACCTCACCGGAGGAATGGCAGAAATTGCCGGGAATTGGCCCCTACTGCGCCGATGCCATCGCCTCTATTGGGCAGGGCTATGATGTTATTGCTCTTGATGCTAATGGTTTACGCATTCTCTGCCGACTTAGCGGCGCCGGACCATTCCTTTCCCGTTCCGCTGCCGAGCGGGCCCTCCGCCCACTTGCCGACGGCCTGGCGATCCCCGGCCGCTGCGGCGCCCTCGGCGAAGCGCTGATGGACCTGGGCAATGGTCACTGCCGAGCTCGCCGGCCCGACTGCGGCGCCTGCCCCCTCCGGAGCCGCTGCGCCGTCGCACGGATGGCCCTAGCACCGGAAGACTTTCCCAAATTTCCCGCGGCAAAAACTCACCGGCAAGAGCGACCCCGCCTCTGGCTGCGGGACGGGGAAGGACTTTGGCTGGCCGCCAGCGACGGACGGCGGCTAACCGGCCTCTACGAGCTGCCGACCCTCCCCGCCGGCGCGGAGGCGGGACCGGTTCTGTGCACCCTGCGGCGCCGGATCGCCTCGACGGACTACGTGGAGCCGGTCCACGGCGCCGGCCACCGGCTGAAGGAATTGCTTGCCGCTCTCCGGTCCGACGGCCAGGACGTGCGACATTTCCCTCCAGCCCAACTGAGCCAATTGCCCACCAGCGGGCCCCACGGCCGCTGCATTGGAGCCCTCCTGGCCAGGGAATCGCGCCTATCTAATTTTCTGCCGCAATAGGCGGACGACGGACCGGTAGCCGGTGGATTCTCGCAGGGACTGGAGCCGCTGATCCCGCTCCAACCGGCGCAGGTCGTCGTAGCCCAACTGCACCGCGAGTTTGAGGTGGTCCAGGGCGAACTGGTTCTGGCCCGAAAGAGCGAAGGCACAGGCGAGAATGTAGTGCAGCTCCGGATCTTCCGGCGCGAGGACGGTGGCCCGCACGGCAGTCCGAAGCCCATCGCCGGTACGGCCCGCGGCGAGATAAAATTCGCTAAGACCGATCAGTACGGGCAGATCATCGGAGCATTTTTCAGCAAAGCTTTCAAAAAGAGCACATTGGAAAGGCAGGTCCTCGACGAATGTTTTCTTAGTCATCTCACATCCTATGGAGCGGTACTATGCCAAGCAATTGTAACCCCATTGCAAGAAAATTGGCCGCAACTTCGCAGAGTCCCAGGCGCCGTCCCAGCACCTCCTCCGCTTCGCCGAAAATGCGACAGCTATCATAGAAGGAGGAAAATTCGCAGGCGAGCTCATAGAGATAGCCGCAGAGCAGGTGGGGACGCAGGTCCTCCAATGTCGCAAGGAGGGCAATCGGGAATAGGACGAGCCGGCGGGCGAATGCACGTTCTTCCGCCGTGGCGGGTTCTAGGCAGGTGGCCGCCCGGACGGACTCCCCTTCGGCCCGCCGCCGGATGGCACCGATGCGGGCAAGGGCGTACTGGAGGTAGGATGCCGTATTGCCCTCGAAGGAAAGCATTTTCCCTAGAGAAAAAACATAGTCGGACGTGCGGTTCTGGGAAAGGTCGCCGTACTTGAGCGCTCCAACGCCGACGGCCCGGGCAACCGCCTTCCGCTCGTCCGGCGGCAGGTCCGGATTCTTTTCCGCGAGAATTTCGGCCGCCTGGGCGATGGCGCTGTCGAATAGTTCTTGCAGCCGAACCGGTTCCCCGGAGCGAGTTTTGATGGCCTTCCCGTCGACTCCGCAGACGGTCCCAAACCACACGTGCCGCAGGGTAGGCAGTGGATAGCCCTTGGCGGAGAACCATTTTTTTACCGTTAGGAAGAGCTGTTCGAAGTGATCCCGCTGGCGCCCGTCGGTAACGTACAAAATCTCCTCGGCGCCGAGAGTTTCGACGCGGTAGAGCACGGTGGCCAGGTCCGTGGCGGCGTAGTTGGAGGCGCCGTCGAACTTGCGCACGAGAAAGGGCTGCTCCCGGAAACGGCCATGCTCCCTATGGAAGACGGCCAGCGCACCGCCATTCTCTTCTGCTATGCCGCATTGCAGCAATTCCCCATAGACTCGCCCCACGGAATTCCGGTAGAAGGACTCGCCCAGGACCAGGTCAAATTCCACGCCGGCCAAATCGTAAATTTTTTGGAAGGATTCGTAGGAGAGCTCGTTGATCTTTTTCCAGCTGGCCAGCCGCCCCGGATCGCCGTTCTGCAGCGCCACCAGCTCCCGGCGCGCCTCCGCCAGCGCCTCCGGCGAGCGCTCCACCTCGCCATTTCCCTTCCGGTAGAGAGACTCCAGCAGGTCCAGCCCCTCTCCCGCCGGAATGGACGCCAGGTCCACCCCCTCCACCCGCAGCTGCCGCAAAAGGATGCCGAACTGGGTTCCCCAATCGCCGATGTGGTTATCTCGGATGGCCTTCGCGCCGAAGAAACTCAGCAGCCGGTAGAGGCAGTCCCCGATCGCCAGGGAGCGCAGGTGCCCGACGTGCATTTGCTTGGCGCTGTTGGGGCAGGAATAGTCCAGGACAATCCGCCGGCCGGCCAGGTCCGTGGCGGCGGCCGCGGCCCGGCGAAACTCTTCCGCACCGCCGTAGGCGGCGAGCCACTCCCCGAGGGCCGCGGCCCGCAGGCTAATGTTCAAAAAACCTCCGCCCGAGACCTCCGCCCGGGCACGGGCCGAAAAATCGCTATCTTTCTCCAGCGCGGCCAAAAGCTGTCCAGCCAGCTGGCGGGGATTGGTCCCACGCCGCTTGCCATAGGACAGTATCCCGTTGGCCTGGAAATCTCCAAACTGGGCGTCGGCGGGGCGCACGGTCGGCTGGAAATCACTGCCAAAGGCACAGCACTCGCGCGCGATCTCGCCGATCTTCCCCTCCAAATAGTTTAAAAAATTGAAGGGAATTTCTCCCATGGAGGAATGTCTCCTAGTAAAAAATTACCCACTGTCTAGGAGATTTTACGGCGAAAAGGGGCCATGGGAAGGCAGAGAAAATTCCATTGGCTTGGAGCGCATTTCGCATGCGTGTGCCGCCCCGCCATTGGCAATCCAAGAAAAAATGCTACGATTGTCCCATGGAAGAGCCGCCACCCCTATTCAATTACCATTCAGGTCCGTCCACCTCAGCAATTCGAAGCTTTTTGCAGGAACCCAGTCCCACGACAAGCCAACTCCTTCCGGAAGTATGCAGTACCGTATCGGCACAAAGTAACGCCATGAACGCCTCCTGGTTCATCGGGCAAATAGACCTCTGGGGCGGTCTCGGTCTCTGCTGCGTATGTCTTGTGGCCCTACTTTGTTGCCTGCCGGTCGCCGGGCCGGGCACACTCATCACTCTCCTGGTCTTCGCGCTGATCGGCGGCGGGATGATGCTCGCGGCTCCACTCCTCATGGACGGCTGGTGGCTCTGGGGCGTACTCAATTCCGATCAAGAATTCGTCAATGCCCTAGGGGAAGCGACCGGGTTTGTCAGAAATTTTCATCCGCCGCAGAAAACAGCGCGAAGGGAAGATCTCCAAAAAAGTGTGCGCGACTACGTTGGGTCCGCCGAAGAAGAAAAATTTAAAAAAGCCATCGAAGCACTGCAGAAAGCGACTGGCACATTCCTCAAAGCAAACAATCTCCTTATTCTGGAGGAAGATGAAACGGAGAAACTGGACCACTTCGACCCCCAAAGAGAGACGCCGGAACTGCACTTTTTTATGGAATTGGCCAACATGATAACGGATAATGACATATTCGCCATGGCAGCGGAACAGGCCCTACTCTTGCTCGTCACAGCCCGAAAGGTTCTACCCCTTCTCCAGGACTGCGGCCAGCACCACGCAAAAGTCACACACGTCAACAGAACGACCGCGGCCGTCGATAGGGTTCTGAAACTGATGGGCGTAAATACGGCCGAACTCGTGGCCAGATAAATCACGCCCGCGGCAAGACGATGCGGCCGAGCGGCTGGATCGTGATTTCCTCGGTGAGTTCCTGGTGGGACAGGACGGGCAGGTCGTAGAGATCCAGTTCGATGAGCTTGCGGACGTAGCGGCGAATGTCCATGGAGGTGAGCAGCACCGGCTTTTGCTCCAGCTTGGACAGGTCGCCCACCTCTTGTTTGATGCCCTTAAGGATGCGCTTGGCCATGTCCGGCTCCAGAGCCAGATAGGAGCCGGCGGAGGTCTGCCGAATGGACTTGCGAACGACGTCCTCGATGGACGGATCGAGCAGGTAGGCGGCCAGGATGTTCTGCCCGCCGGAGAATTTGTAGCTGATGTAGCGCTTCATCGTGGTGCGCACGTAGTCGGCTAGCAGCACGGGCTCCTTCTCCTTCTGGCCCCATTCGATGAGCGCCTGCAGGATACCCTTGAGATTTCGAATGGAGATCTCCTCCTGCACCAGTCGCTGGAGCACCTCCGTGATTTTTTGCACGGGCAGGATGCGCATGACTTCCCGGACGATCTCCGGCGAACCCTTTTCAAACTGCTCCGTCAGGAAGCGGGTCTCCTGGAGGCCAATAAAGTCGCCCGCGTAGCGCTTCAGCACGAAGGACAGGTGGTAGGTGAAGATCTCCGGCGTGCGGAGGAATTTTACGCCAGCTTTCTCCAGCTGAGGTACGTATTTTTCGGCCACCCACAGGGCGGGGATGTGGGGAAGGAACGGCGTCTCCTCCTGGTAGGGAATGGCGAGAATGTCGAGATTTTCGGGCGTCTCTCGGACGATGACGGCATTGGGCACCAGCTTGCCCTGGGAAATGGGCACCTCCTGCAGCAGCACCTGGTAGCTGCCCGCCGGGAGCGTGTCGTTGAAGCGCAGATGGATGCCGGGGAACGGCACGCCCAGGTCGTGGTAGAGGGCTCTCCGCACCTGCATGAGCTGCTCGTTGAGGGCCTCCGCCTCGATGGAGGACTCGATGGAGGTGGCCACGTCCAGCATGAGGGGCACGGTAATCGAGAAGGGTTCCTCTCCCTCCTCCGTCTTCTCCGGTACGGCATCCCCCTTCACGCCCGGCTTCGTCGCCTTCTTCCGCTTCTTGCGACCCTTTCCGCTGGCGATGGTGGCGAAGGTCCTACCGGCGAAGAAGATCGTAGCGCCCAGGCAGAAGAACGGTCCCCGGGGAAAGCCGGGCAGCAGAGTGAAGAGGAGGGCGATGGTGCCGGCCAGCATCATGGCCTTCGGCTGGGAAACCACCTGCGCGAAGACGTCCTTGCCGAGGGGGGTCTTGTCCTCGGACGAGACGCGAGTGACGATGATTCCGGCCGTGATGGATATCATGATGGCCGGACTTTGGGAAACCAGCCCGTCGCCGATGGTGAGAATGGAATAGACCTTCAAAGCCTTATCCATTGTCATGCCCTTTTGGCTAACTCCAATGATGAGTCCGGCGATGATGTTAATGGCCGTGATGATGAGACTGCAAATCGCGTCCCCCTTGACGAACTTCATGGCGCCGTCCATGGCGCCGTAGAGCTGACTCTCCTTCTCCAAGTTTGACCGTCTTTTTTTACCTTCGTCCACGTCGATCGTGCCGGCCCGCAAGTCTGCGTCGATGGACATCTGCTTGCCCGGCATGGCGTCCAACGTAAACCGGGCGCCCACCTCCGCCACCCGCTCGGAGCCCTTGGTAATGACAAGAAAGTTGACGATGATGATGATCAGAAAGATGACGGCACCAACGACAAAGTTGCCGCCCACGACGAAGTTACCGAACGAATTGATGATTTTCCCCGCATGGGCATGGAGTAGAATCATACGGGTGGTGGCGATGGACAGGGCCATTCGGAATAGGGTAGTGAACAACAATAAACTAGGAAATGTAGAAAAGGACAGCACGCTGGAAATGTAGAGGGACATCATCATCATTATCATCGAAATCGTCAGATTTAGCGCAATGAGAACATCTATGGACATCTCATTGAGTGGCACAATCATGAGCGCCAAAACGAGCATGATAAGACCGGCCAATAGAACATCGCTTATGCGACTAACTCGCAGTACTCCTCCCTCAAATCTCTCCGCTAAGCTCACGTTTTAACTCCTTCTCTGTGAAAGTTCTTTCCTTGCAATGAACCGCAATAGGCGCCGCCACATGCCCTCCCGGGAATCGGAAGTCCGCCCACTTCTCTGCCAGCGCTCCGGCTCCTCCACCAGCTGTTGCACCCGCTCCGCCGCCGATCGGACGATAAATGAGGGGCGCGTGGGCTCCAGGCGAGCCCGCTTCCGCTCCGTCCTCAGGAAAAGTTCCAGCTCTTTGCGAGCCTCCTCGTCCCGGCCCAGGTACCAGAGCACATTTCCCCGCAGGAGCCGGTAGGCGCTGCGGGCCTTGGGAAGGAAGTCTTTCCCCTCCAGCCCGTCCAAATGGTGAAGCGCGACGGCATACTGGCCCACCTGCGCCAGACAGTAGGCGTAGGTGAGCAGTAGAAGCGGCTGCCGATCGGACAGCTCGACCAGCGAGCCGTAGACGACGCGCGCCTCGTCCCAGCGGCCGTACTGCAAATAGAGATAGCCGAGTAGACTAAGAAATTCTCTGTCCGTCGTCTCCATTCCGCTAGCCCACTAAATCCACTGGCCGATGCTACGGCGTCGGACCGCCCTGTCCATTCCTTTTAGCCGATTGCCCTCCCATCCCTCCGATCCAAGGACCGGAAGGCGAGAGCACCTCGCCGCGAAAATGGCAGAGCCATCCAAGATAAAGTCAGGCTACAGCGACTTTTTCCGCCTGTCCACGGTAAAAATTTTCAATTTCAACGGCGGCGAATTCTTTGGCCCGCCTTCCGTGGACCGATTTTTTCCTATTCCCTTGCGGAAAAGCGACAGTTGGGACAAAATGGCACCGTGGGGAACGGACGGAGCGAGATGAGCCTGGCGGAGGAGCGGAACCTCCTAGATCGGACGCGGACCGGTGATCTCTGCGCCCGCGGACAGATCATTCTGGCACACGGCGCCATCATTCGCAGGCTGGCCCGCCGCTACGGGCATCTGGGACTGCCCCTGGACGATCTCATGCAGGAAGGCTACTTGGCCATGCTGCACGCCATCGAACGCTTTCGCCCCCAGGGCACCACCCGCCTAGCCACCTACGCCGTCTGGTGGATCCGCCACTACATGTGGCGCGCCATCGCCGCCCAGCGGGGACCGCTCTGCCTTCCCGCCTCCGTACTTCGGCAAATTCGAGAACTGCGCGAGGCGGACGAAGGATTGGGCCGGCAGCTCCGCCGCGAAGCCACTTGCCGGGAACTGGCGGAGGAAATGGGCCGGCCCGTCACCCAGGTCCGCACTCTGCGGCGCGTGAGCGGGGAACGCCTGCCGGCCGCGGAGGAGGACTTGGACCGGCTCCCCGACGTCAGCCAGCCGAGCCCTCTGGAGCACATCACGTCCCTGTCCCTCCACGACGCTCTGCGGGCGGGACTTAAAAAATTAAACCGGCGGGAGGCGCAGGTCATCCGCCTCCGCTACGGACTGGACGGCTCCCTGCCCATGACCCTGGAAAGCATCGGCCGACGCCAGGCCACCAGCCGAGAGAGCGTCCGCCTGCTGGAGCGGTCCGCCCTCCGCAAATTGCGCGAGGCCATTCGCTAGAGCCATAATGCAAAAAATTCTACCAAACAGTGTTTTACGAATATTGCCTACCCCATTCACTGGATTCTCCTCGCCGGGGCGCCGCAAATGCGGCAGACTCGCGGCGCCGTGGAAACAATTAGCATTGGAAGTCGCAGGAACTACGTTCCGGACGTTAGCCCCTACACAGCTGGGACCGATTTTGCCGCGGACGAGCCATTCGCCGAATGGCAGCCGTCCAAGGGGAGCCCGATAAATCTTTTCGGCGGTAGCCGAATCACTGCGGGTACGCACGTCGTAACACCGGAGTCCCTATTTTCTCAATCGCCCCAGGAGGGTGGGCCCATTTTGCAGCGCTACCTGGATAGCCTTCCCGCTAGCGAACGCTACGACGCCTTGGAGCCGCTCGTGCGCAAAGAATGGAAGTGGTTCTGTCGGGCAGCGCCCCATTTGAAATTCCCGGAGTCGGCGCCCCTGCGCGAAGGGGAGCCAATTCGCATAGGGATCTCCATAACGCGATTAACGGCCGGCGGCGCAGAGCGGGTCGTGCAGCAATTGGCTAACAACTTCGCCGCCGAGCCAAACTACAAAATTACAATATTCATAAATGCCGAATGGGCAAAACGCATCGACTATCCGCTCCATCCTAACGTGGATCTGGTTCCAGTGAAAAAGTGCACCGATTGGAAGGCTGCCATGGCGAAACATCCGCAAGATTTGGTCATTCTCCCGGAGCACTGGGAGGCCACAAATTTTCAAGGTGCAATCCTTCTGAAATCACTTGGAATCCACGTTTTTTTGCAGGAACATGGATCGATAAGTCATCACGGAAAATTTTCCTACCCTCCCTTTAAAAATATAACGGAGAAATTTGAGCACCTCGCTCCCCTCTATTCGGCCTGCGACGGAGTGAGCTGCCTCTCCCGCTCGGATCTGGGCCAATGGCGGCAATGTGGCGTAGAAAATTCCGTCTATTTGCCGAACCCGCCGACATTTCCCGTCGAATCGGTCACGCCCTCGCCGCTGGACAGCAAAAGGATCCTCTGGGTGGGCCGCTGGGCTAGGGATCAAAAGCGGCCGGACCTTGCCCTGCGGGCCTTCGCGAAAATTTTAGAAAAAGTTCCCGACGCACGGCTCATAATGCTGGGGCAAACCGCCGGTGATCCGAAATACTTTTCGGAATGTAAAAAGCTCATCGGGCAGCTAAAAATCGGGCATGCTGTGGAAATTGCCGGTTTCCAAAAAGATATGCCACGCTACTACTCCACCGGCGCACTGCTCCTTTGCACATCCGCCTATGAGGGCTTTCACTTGGGAATCGTTGAGGCGAAAACGTTTGGCTTGCCCGTGGTGAGTACCGCCCTCCCCGACTTGGAAACACTGAATGGCGGCTGCGTACAAGTGCCACAGGGAGATGCCGATGCCCTCGCGGCCGCCGCCATCGATCTACTGCAGAACGATGACAAACGGAAAAAGCTCGGCGCCGAGGCGCGGCAGGACGTGCTCGACAACTTCTCAGCGGAAGCCACATTGGGTAAGTACGAGGCCTTCCTCGGCGCCCTGCTCCAGGGAAAGGAAGCGGTCCACGAATTCTGCGCCGAGGACTGCCAAAAGCACGGCTAGCACCTGGGGACAGAGTTTTAAAAAACCCTGCCCCATGCCCACGCGCCCGTCCCGGTCCGCCAATCGAAGGAGCGCCATTTCTCTTGCCCGCCGCGGGCGCCGTCCCAGCTTGGCCCGATGGAACCGTACGATTCGGCGGCAATTGCGGCCCATTTTCCGCTCCTGGCCGCTAGACCCGGACTAATTTACCTGGACAGCGCCGCGACGACCCAGCGGCTGGGGACGGTCCTGGCCCGACTGGAGCGCTTCTACCGCGAAGAAAACTCCAACGTGCACCGGGGCACCTACGCACTTGCCGCCACGGCGACGGAGGCCTACGAAAGTGCCCGCAGGGCGGTCGCCGGCTACGTGCGCGCTTCCCGGCCGGAAGAAATTGTTTTCGTGCGGGGGACGACGGAGGCCATTAATTTGGTGGCCCGCTGCTGGAGTTCCCGCTCCGTCGGCGCCGGAGATCGGATCCTGGTGACCGCCATGGAGCACCACTCCAATTTTTTGCCCTGGCAGCGGGCGGCGGCGGAACGGGGGGCGCAGTTCTGCGTCTGCGGCCTCACGGCGGAGGGCGAACTGGACCGGGAAGACCTGCGGCGACTGCTGGCCGGCGGGCGGACAAAGCTGCTGGCGCTGGCACACGTGTCCAACGTGCTAGGAACGGTAAATCCCATCAAAGAAATCGTGGCGGAAGCCCACGGAGCCGGAGCGCTGGTCCTGGTGGACGGCGCCCGGCGGGCGGACTCGGGCCCCATCGACGTGGCGGACTTGGGCTGCGACTTCTACGCCTTTTCCGGACACAAGATGTTCGCCGGGACGGGCATTGGGGTACTCTGGGGCCGGAAGGAGCTGCTGGAAGAGATGGACCCCTACCAGCTGGGCGGCGGGATGGTGGAGACGGTGACAGAGGAGAGTCACGCCTGCCGGCCACTGCCGGAAAAGTTCGAGGCCGGCACGCCCCACATCGCCGGCGCCCTGGGCCTCCACTGCGCCGTGGAGTTTTTGGAAAACTTCCCTTGGGACTCCTACGCCGCCCACCGCCACGCCATCGGCTCCTATCTGGAACCGGCACTGCGAGAAATTCCGGACCTACAGCTGCTGGGAAATCCGCGGGAGCGGGCGGGAGTCTACGCCGTCGCCCACGGCCGCGTCCACGGCCATGACCTGGCCACCGCGCTGGCCACAAAGAACGTCTGCGTCCGGGCGGGGCACCACTGCGCGCAGCCGCTCCACAGATCCCTCGCCATTCCGGCCTCCCTCCGCGCCTCCTTCTCGATCTACAACTCCCTCGATCAGGCAAAAAAATTCGTCGAGACCCTCCGCTGGGCCATCCGCGTCCTAGCCTAGCCGGCAGCTGGCCGCGGCAAAAAACAGCGCAAAAAACAGCTGCACAAGGCAAGTGATCCCGGTGAGGGGGCCTATTTTTTCTCTCAAGCCCGGCCCGATGGACCGCTCGGACAGAATGGAAAGTGAGGTCACGGTGCGAATTGCCACGGCCAACGGGAGGGCGAGGCAGAGGCAGAGCAGAAACGCCGGCAGTGCGGAATGTAGGGCGGCCAGCGGCGGAAGACAGTACGGCAGCAGAAAAGCGGCCGGGCAGAGGCAGATGAGAACCCAGGTGATGGCAAAAAGAACTGCGCGGGAAGGATTTTCAGCCAACAGCCCCTTCAGCTCCTGTCCATAGACGGAACCGGGAAGCAGCGTGGCTAATAGGGACGTGGAAAACAAAATGGCCGACTGGCAGCCCGCGGCACTGGCCCGCAAATTTGGCAGTAAGAGAAAAATAGCAAAGGCTACCGCGAGTGAACCGTGGAGAATCGCACTGGCCTGGCGCCAGACGGAGCGTTCGCCGATGGCAAAAAATACTCCCCAGAAAAAGCTGCAGACAGCGATAACGAGGACGGTGCCACAGTTCACGGCACCGGTCGGCGGCCGGATCAGCAGTGCGTAGAGGTAGGCACCGTGGCAGAAAATGGGAAGCGGGCCCGGGCAGCCTTCTGGGGCGAAGAAGGGAAAAAACTCGACGGCGCCCAGCAGGCCAACGGTATGTAAACCAGTGGCCCAGCGAGAATGCGGGAAGTAGGTGAGGGACAGCAGGCCCGCGGCCTGGATCGCCAGCGCGAAGGACTGGGACAGAGAGATGTCTTTTCCACTAAGGACTAGCAGCAGGACAGCAGCCACCAGAAATGGCAGAGCGCCGGAACCGGCGCGGACTACCCAAAAGAGCAGCGCAAAAAAGGACAGCGGAACGGCCAATCGCGGCCAACTCTTCCGCCAGTGGCAGTGCCACAAGTAAAAAAGTAGGGCCAGAAGGAGTGGCAGGCAAGTCATCGGCCCAGACTGTGGACGGCACTGGCGCTGGCAAATTTTTTGTTGCTGGAATTGAGTGGCGCGGTACGATTAGTTGTGCGTGCGTTTAAATTGTTGCAAGTTTCGCTGTTGAGCTTGTTTACTCTCCCGCTCTTGCTCTTCGCGACGGAAGAACCGGCCACTTCGCCGGTACCCAAGGTGTCCATCTGCATCCCCGTATACGACAGTGAGCCCTACCTGCCGACGGCGCTGGACAGTGCGCTGGCCCAAACTCTTAATGAGGTCGAAATCGTCTGCGTGGATGACGGTTCCACGGACGGATCCCTGGCCATTTTGAAATCCTACGCCGAAAAGTATCCGGAAAAAATTACAGTTTTGGAAAATGGGACGAATCGCGGCACCTGCTATTCTCGCATGCGGGCAATCCTGGCCTCGCGGGGAGAATACATCCTCTGGCTCGACTCCGACGACGTGCTTTTTCCCAGAACGGCGGAGTACTCCTACGGCGCTGCGGTGGAAAATGGCGCGGACGTTATTCAATTTTCTAGGCGCACAAGCAGATACAACAAAAAGCGTGAGCAGCCGTCGGACTTGAAAATGGCGGAATCTCCGGGAAAGCCGCGCTGCAGATCTTGCCCGCAAAAACCCATTCACATGCTGGCATACGGCAAAATATCGCTGTACGTATGGGATAAGCTGTGGAAGGGGGAAAGTCTCCGGGAAATGGCGGAGAGAATTCTGCCCTTCGCCGCGGAGAACCGCATCATAAAGTCGGAAGACAATTTCTTTTGTTGGAATGCACTAAGAAATGCGTCGAAATGTCTCCTAATGAACTACGTCGGAATAGAACATCGCACAAATACTGGTCTAGCAGCTAAAAAGGGAGGAAGTTTAAATTTTAAAAGACAGTACCTAGAAGGAGCGACGATCTATTCGAAATTTTTTCTTAATAATGAAAAAGACCCGCAAATTCAGAAGATGTACGCCGGGTGGCATATAACTAACAGTTTTATACTGAATGTGTTGCTAGAATTTCCATTCGAAGAGGGCGCGGAGAAATTTGCCACGTACTTAACTGCCTATCCAGAAGAATTGCGCCCCATTGTCTGTGAAGTCGTAAAAAAGCGCAAGAGTGCCTGGTACAACAGGGTCGTGGCCGCCGGCTATCTCCAACCTTCGCCCTAGGCGGGAAATCCCTTGCGCACTTTTTCGGTGCCGCTAGTAGCGGTGGCGTGTGTGGGATCATCGGCTACCTCGGGCGCCACAGAGCAAAAGAAATTCTACTGGAGGGCCTGCGCCGGCTAGAGTACCGGGGCTATGACTCTGCGGGAGTTGGCACAGTCGGGGAAGATGGCTCCTTCGCCCTCGTCCGCAGCGTCGGACCGCTGGATTCCCTAGTGGAAAAGCTTTCCCGCCGGGAGCTGGCCGGGACGGTCGGCATCGGCCACACGCGCTGGGCTACCCACGGCGCCGTGACGGAGGAAAATGCCCATCCCCAGCTCAGCGGCGACGGTCGCATTCTGCTGGTCCATAACGGCGTGGTGGAAAATTTTACCTCAATCGCCGCCTTCCTGGCGGAGCGCGGCTACCGGTCCCGTTCGGAGACGGACAGCGAGGTGCTAGCCAACCTTATCGCCTACCATTGCGCCAAGGAGCCGGCACAGCCGGGCCGCTTCCTGGAGGGCGTGCGGAGGGCGCTCCTGCACGTGCGGGGGACCTACGGCATTGCGGTGCTCGGCCGGGACTTCCCCGGCGAAATGGTGGGAGCGCGCAGCAGCTCGCCGCTCATTCTCGGCGTCGGCGACGGAGAATTCTTCCTCTCCAGTGACGTGGCCGGCTTCGGATCCCGAGCCCGGGATGCCGTATTTTTAAACGACGGCGAGCTGGCCCACATTCGAGGTAACGACTTTTCCATCTGCACTTTGAGTCGGGAGAGGGTGGAGGCGGCTCTGCAGGCGGTGGAGTGGCAGGAGGCGCTGGTGGAAAAAAATGGCCATCCCCACTTCATGCGGAAGGAAATTTTTGAACAGC
>JAITDG010000010.1 GCA_031282685.1 Puniceicoccales bacterium
CCCGAACGACCATCTCAAATTCCAGGGCTTCAAAAAGGAACGGATCGCCGGGATTCTTTGCGGGGAGCCGGCGGGCGGCCCCTAGACCTCGTAGGTCTCCTGCGGCTCCGGGTTCACGACGTTTGCCGCCGGCAGGGCGAGCCGAATGGCCCCCTCGAACCAGCGGCGGGAGTCGCCGTCGCCGTGGGACAGGATCACCGTCGAGGGTTCCATGGCCTTTGCCATGTAGAGCAGGTCCTCCCGGTCCGCGTGCCCGCTGGCATCGTAGTGCTCCACCCGAGCCCGAACGACCGTCTCAAATTCCAGGGCTTCAAAAAGGAACGGATCGCCGGGACTCTTTGTGAGGAGCTGGCCGCCCGGCGTGTCCGGATCGCAGTAGCCGGTGAAGGCGATGAGATTATGCTTAAAAGGCAACAGGGACGCGGCCACCTGGTAGGCGGGGGTATTTTCCACCAGCATGCCGCTGCTCACGATGAAGAGGCTGGGCCGGCGAATATCTATCCCGACCTTGATCCGGCTGCGCGGAAGCGGCCGCACGTTGAGGGCGGAGAGGATGCGCTTGCGAAAACCCCACTCGGCGGACGGCGCCAGATGGTGACCCAAATCCTGGCGGACTGGCGGCCTGATGGGATCCTGGGCCCCGTAGTCGACGGCGTATTTTTTCCGATTCCGCATGATCTTTTCAAAAACATCCACCACCGCAAGGCCGAGCCCCGAGCAATAGATGGGAAAGCCGCCCGGCAGAATGCCGCGCTTCCGCCCCTCGTGGACGAGCGTGATGATTTCCTGCATGCGGCCGAGGGCAAATACGGGCAGGAGGCAGGAACCGCCCTCGCCGATGGTTTTGGCGATGGACGCCAGCAGCCGAGCCAGCTCCTCCTCGTAGACGAAGTCCTTTCCGTGCTCCGCCAGTCCCCTCGTCGTCTCCGTCACCAGCGTATCCACCTTCATGGACGGGATTTCCGCGCCACCGAGCGTGTGCTGGCGCCGGAAAAGGATGTCGCCGGTGAAAAAATACTTCTTACCCTGATGCTCCAGCAGTACGGCGGCGGCACCCATGACGTGGCCGGACGGGTAGAAGGTGACCTTGAGGCGGTCGCCCTCTTTGAGAAATTCCCGCGTGCGGCCAAAGTACATGGGGAAAAAATCGCCCAGCACCGCGTCCACCTCCGGCCGCGAGAAGAGCGGGTACTCCTCCACCTTTTTCTCGTCCCGCTGCTTCAGCATTACCGTGTAGGAATTTTGCAGCATGACGGGCAAAATTTCTCCGGACGCCGGCGTCATGAGCACGCGGGCCGACGGCTGGCTGCGGTGCACGCAGGGCAGGGAGCCTATGTGGTCCAGATGGCAATGGGTTAGAATGATCAGATCAATGGAGTCGCTGGGAATGCGCGTATAGTCGGGCAAACTGGCCAGTCCCAGATCCTTTGGGCTCATCCCGCCGTCCACAAGCAGGCGGAACGCGCCCAGCTCGATGAGCAGACTGTGGGCGCCGATTTCCCTCTTCGGGTTTAAATCTGTAAATTTCATAGCATCGCTATACGGTTGGGTGAAAAACGGACGCACATGCGGAACTGCCGCAAAACAACGGGCGTCTCAATTCCTTTTCCACCATTTGACATGGCCCGCCGGCCGAAGTCGAGGATTTTTTTTGGCCGCCGCGAAAAAATAGGGGGAGGCCCGCTCGGAATTTTTTGACGTCCTTTCCGGAGTGCGAAAGAAATCTGGGTCGGTCGCACTCGCATTTTTTTATTGCAGCGTTCGCGTTTTCCGGCAAACTGTACCGGACAGTGGACCTATGAAAAATGTGCTATTTCCCCGCTTTAGCGACGATCATCTCTGGCTGAAAGTGGCCATCGGCGTCCTGCTCATGTTCGTGCCGGCGGTGAATATTTTCGCCTTTGGCTATCTGTACCGATTTTTGCGGACGCCCCGCTACGCGACCGACGGCGGCGTCCACCTGCCCGAGTGGGATGACTGGAGGCGAATGTTTTGGGACGGCCTGCGGCTCCTCGCCTTTGTTATTCTCTACGGTTTCGGCTCCTTTCTCCTGTCGACGGCCGCCGAATGGCTCGTAGTGGCCGGCAGCTTCGGCCTGGTGCGCATTTCCTGGTCCACGCTCATGCCGCTCATCCTGGTGCTCCTTTTCCCCCTGCTATTCGTGGGGATCATGCAGTACCAGCGGTCGGAAAGCTTTCGGGAACTCTTCTCCGCCCAGCGGGGCACGCTGCACTACCTGCGCTTCCTCTGGTGGCCCATGGTCTGGCCCGCCCTGGCCTTCGTCGGACTGCAGCACGTCTGCGGAGTGCTCTACGGCATAGCCTGGTTCGTGGGATTTGGGGTCGCCATCGCCAGCTTCAACGAGCTGCTCCGCCACTACGGCGACCGGATCGAGGAGAGATCCGGTGGACCGGCCTAGAGGCCCTCGATGGAAAAGTTTTCCCGGTGAATGGCTTCGTCCGCAGAGATTGTGAGTCGCAGCCCGCCGGCGCTCTCGATTTTCTCCAGCTCCCTCTGGGCGGAGTGCTTCAAAACCTGCAGCACGTCCGGGTGGACGGCTAGGCGGACGGGCCGCGGCTTCTCGCCCGCGGCCGTCGACCCGCGGATGGCCCGCCGGAGGGCAGCTAGCGATCGGACGGCGGTCACCCGGGCCGATTCGATCGTGCCGCGGCCGTCGCAGTAGGGGCAAGGGCGGCGGATATGGCGGCAGAGACTTTGGCCGTGCCGCTGGCGGGAAATCTGCATGGTGCCGAAGGGCGAAATGGGCAACACCTGGAACCGCTCCGTGTCCTCCGCCATGAGCCGCTGCACGGTTTCTTGGAGTTTTTTCTGGTCCGCTCCGCTGGGCATGTCGATGAAGTCGATGACGATAAGGCCACCTAAACTTCGCAGCCGCATCTGGCGCACGATCTCTTCCGCCGCCTCCAGGTTAACCTGCAAAATGTAGCTGCCGCCGTCCTTTTTCCGATTCCGGTGGGAGCCCGTGTTGACGTCGATGGCGACGAGGGCCTCCGTCTCTTCGATCACAATTTCTCCGCCGGAAGGGAGGGACAGGCGCCGGGAAAAGAGCCGGCCTATCTGCTTCTCCGCCTGGAAGTGCTCCATGATGGGTTCGCCGGCGTCGTAGAGCTGCACGCGGCTGCGCATGCGGGGGACCGTGCCGTCGGCGGCTTCCAAAATGCGGGAAAATAGCTCCGGACAGTCCACGGCGATGCGGTCCACGTCGTCGGTCAGAAAATCGCGGACCGCCCGCTCCGCCAGCTCCGGTTCCCGGTAGAGCAGGCCCGGCTCCTTCATCGACTCCACCTTTTCGCTGATGCGCTTCCACTCCGCCAAAAGCAGAGATAGATCTCGCAGAAAATATTTTAGCCGCTTCCCGGCGCCGGCCGTGCGAACGATGGCCCCCATGCCGCTCGGCAGCGCCAGCGAGCGCACTATGCCCTTGAGCCGGTCCCGCTCCTTCCCGTCGGCAATTTTCCGGGAAATTCCACAGCGGCCGTCGTAGGGAGTCAGGATCATGTAGCGCCCCGGCAATGAGATATTACTCGTAACCCGCGGACCCTTGCCGTCTATCTGGGACTTGGTCACCTGGACGAGGATTTCCGCGCCGACCGGGTACATCCTAGGAATGTCATCGAGCGTGATCTCCCGGCCGGACCGCTGACCGGAGACGATTTCAAAGGAGTCGTTGGCGGCGGGCAGCATGTCCCAGTAGTGGAGAAAAGCGTTCCGTTCCTGGCCCGTAATTACGAATGCGGCCTTCAGTCCCGGCTCCAAATTTTGTATGCGCCCCTTGAAGATGGCACCCACCCAGTCCCGTTCTCCTGCCCGCTCCACCTCAAATGCTTCCAACTTCCCGTCCACCAGAAAGGCCAGGCGGGTTTCCGCAAAATCTCGCCCAATCACCAGCTCCCGGAATTTCCCATCTCCGCGGCCGATGTTTTTTAAAATCCTCTGCAGAAGTGGCTGCTTTTTCGCCCGCGCGCGGGCTCCTTCGCTAAGTTGTTCCCCATCGATTGGTTCTGCCGTAATTTCGTCCGGCTGCTCTCCTAGGTTTTTCGAAATCATACCCCCGGAACTATTTTTTTCATTCATTGCTTTGCATCTTTCAAAGTCGTTCCATCGCCCGACTTCTACGGAACCGCTCCCAAGGGACGGGGCCGCGACGGGCGGAACATCGGCCCGAAATCGCCAAAGTGCAGGTCCCGCCGATGACAACCGTGCCTCGCACGTTTTTGGGAGAAAAGCAAGGCCCATCTGCCCGCTCCGCCCACTAGCTTTTTCCACGCGGACGCAAAAAAAATCGGCGGCGGCATTCCCCCCAGCGCCCGCGATTTGACTCAACCGTTCGGCTGGCGGAGAGGGTGAAGATCTGCATCCCGCCTGTCCACATCCGCCCGAGCAAAGGTTTGAGTTCCTAACAGAGGAGCCCCATCTATGGGATCAAGGTCCATGACCATGCGGGGAGCCACGGTGGGCATAGTGTCGCGATTAACGAACGGCCATCCGGGAAGGGCGAATTCACAGCCAACGTCCCCGCGACAGCCAACGGGGCGACCGCCCCAACCGCCACAAGGCGGAGTAAAGTGGAA
>JAITDG010000059.1 GCA_031282685.1 Puniceicoccales bacterium
GGAATGATGACCTCGCCGGTTTCGGAATTAGTGATGTCCAGCGGTATTTTTTCTCCGAGAAGAATGTTCGAAAGTGCCTCCGCAAGAGCCTCTCGAATTTCGTCTATCTCCTTGCGGTAATCTTCCTGAACTTTTTTAATCTGGCGGCGAATGTCGGTGCCGGAAAGTCGCTCCTGGTCCCGCTGGTCGCAGCCGGAAGCCTTCACGTCCATAACGATACCGTAGCAGCCGGAAGGGGCCAAAAGCGATGAGTCCTTCACGTCGGCCGCCTTTTCGCCAAAGATCGCACGCAGAAGTTTTTCTTCCGGAGCGAGATCCGTCTCACTCTTCGGCGTAATTTTCCCCACCAGAATATCGCCCGGCTGCACCTTTGCGCCAATGCGGATCACGCCGTCCCGATTAAGGTTACGCAGCGCCTCATCGCCAACTCCGGGAATGTCCCGCGTAATTTCCTCCTGGCCCAATTTCGTGTCCCGAGCCACGGATTCAAACACCTCAATGTGGAGCGAAGTGAAAACATCATCCTTCAAAATGCGCTCGCTCAACAGGATAGCATCCTCGAAATTATATCCATTCCAGGGCATGAACGCCACTAGGACATTCTTCCCGAGGGCCAATTCGCCGTCCTCCGTCGAGGCGCCATCGGCCAGAAGCTGGCCAGCCACAACCTTTTGTCCCCGTTTCACACGCGGCCGCTGCGTGAAGGCAGTCCCTGCATTTGTGCGCAAAAACTTCTGCAGACGATAGGCCTGAATGCCATCCCTGGGAACGCCATACAAATCAAAGTCTTCCGGAAGTTTTCCGTCCGGCGTCACCACCACGTTACGTGCATCGACGTAAGCAATCATCCCATCGTGCGTTGCGCGCACTATGGCCCGCGAATCCTGGGCAATCTTCGCCTCCACCCCGGTTCCAACGACCGGCGCCTCTGGAATAATGAGGGGGACCGCCTGCCGCTGCATATTGGCGCCCATCAGCGCGCGGCTCGTATCGTCGTGCTCCAGGAATGGGATGAGACTCGTTGTGGCAGAAACTAACTGCCTGGGAGAGACATCTATGTGCGTCACTTCGGACGGATCCACCTCTAGAACCTTATCGCGACAGCGGACTGCGACGGGTCCAATCAATTTCCCGGAACTATCAACTTCCGCATCGACCTGGGCGATTTTGCAATTCTCTTCCTCGTCGGCGTTTAGGTACACAACAGTGCCGGAAACGCGCCCCTTTTTGACAACCCGGTAAGGGGCCTCAATGAAGCCGAATTCGCTAAGAACCGCATAGCTGCTTAACGAATTAATTAGACCTATGTTAGGCCCTTCTGGCGACTCTATGGGACAAATGCGCGCGTAGTGGGAAGTGTGCACGTCCCGCACGTCTAGCCCTGCGCGATCGCGACTTAGTCCGCCGGGGCCCAGGGCCGATATGCGCCGCTTGTGCGTAAGTTCGGATAGCGGATTAATTTGATCCATTAGCTGCGACAGTTGGCTGCGGGCAAAAAAATCTCGGACGGTCGTCAAAAACAATTTCGGGTTAATAAGTTTTTGCGGAGTAATGGAATCCACGCTTTGATCATAGAGACTCATGCACTCCCGCGTATGGCGCTCCAGGCGAGCTAGCCCTGCACGGCACTGATTTGCGAAGAGTTCCCCGACGGCACGGACCCGACGGTTGCCCAGGTGATCAATGTCGTCGATGTCCTCGTGTCCCAATCGAATTTGGAAAAGATATTTCAATGAAGCTACGATATCTTCGACGGAAACGAGACGATCTTCCGGATCTCGATTCAATCCAAGCTTCTGATTGAGCTTATAGCGACCAACCCTCCCCAAATCGTAGCGGCTAGGGTCGCGAAATAACCTCCGCAGAAGAGCTTGCGCATTGGCAATTGTTGGCGGTTCTCCGGGGCGAAGGCGCATGTAAATCTCGTAGAGCGCCTCATCCACATTCCGCGTCGTATCTCGTTTGAGAGTACGAATCAGTAAGCCATTATCGGGAGAAATGTCGACGACTTTTAATTCGCTAACGCCGGCCTGGAGAAATGTTTGCAGTGTGGTGCGCGTGACCATGTCGTAGATGCGCGCCAGAACAACCCCCTGGCGAGTGTCGATAATATCGTCCGCCAGAACATAGCAGGACAGGTTCGCAATCTCCAACAGCTGATCGACGGGCACTTGACGCACATCATAGAAAAGCTCCAAAATCTCCTGGTCCGATCCGTAGCCGAGAGCACGCAAAAGAGTCGTGACCAGGAATTTGCGACGTCTTCGTCTGCGGTCAAGGTACACGTAGATGAGGTCATATGGATCGAATTGCATTTCAATCCACGTGCCCCTATCCGGTATAATCCTTGCCACGAAGAGCTTCTTACCACTTACGTGCTCGCTAGCCTCAAAGCTAACGCCGGAAGTTCTATGTAATTGGCTCACGACAACTCGCTCGGCACCATTGATAATAAATGATCCCCGCACCGTCATCGCGGGAATTTCGCCGAAAAAAACTTCCTCTTCGCGGTTTATTGTGTCTTCGGTCAGACGCAACGTAACGTACAGGCCCATCCCGTAAGTTATTCCCTCCCGCAAACAAAAATCTTCGGGGAATTTTGGCCGGGCGAGTCGATAGGAGATAAATCCCAGCCTACAGCGTCCGTCATAACTCTCTATGGGAAAGGAATCTAGAAATACGCTCTGCAGGCCGAAATTTTGTCGTTTCTCTGGAGGCGTGTCCGCTTGCAAAAAATCGCGAAAAGAATCGACCTGAATTTTAATAAAGTCCGGCGCCTCAATCGCTTCTTTTAATTTTCCAAATTGTTCCCGCTCCGACATGGTCAATTCCCGCTAATCTATGAAAAGGCACGCACACAACCAATCGCGACAGGGCGTGCCCTTTGTTTGTCTCTGCCAAAACTGTCGCCGCAATACCATTACCGGGCGCCGCTATTTCAGTTCCACTTTTGCGCCAACGGCTTCCAGCCTTTTTTTCACATCTTCCGCCTCTGCCTTCGAAACGCTCTCCTTGACGGCCTTTGGGGCACCCTCTGCGACCGCCTTTGCCTCTACCAGACCGAGGCCCGTAATTGCGCGAATCTCTTTGATAACGTTAATTTTACTCTCTCCCGCGGCCACGAGGATGACAGAAAACTCCGTTTGCTCTTCTGCCGGAGCTGCCGGAGCTGCCGAAGAGCCCGCGGCGAGGGCCACCGGAGCTGCCGCACTTACTCCCCATTTTTCTTCCAATTCCTTCACTAGAGCCGCGATATCAATTACCGACTGCGCGCTGAGCCACTCTACAACCTGATCTTTTGTAATTTGTACCATCATTCACCTCCTGGATCGGAAAGGCGGCAAGTCATTTGACCGCACCATTTAAGAAACATTCCCTGCCCGATCCGTTTTAGCCCTCCGCATGCGCTAGCAACACTCGCAATAGTCCTTGGGGAACTGCATTGCACACAAAGAGGAAATTCCGAGCGGGAGCCTGGAGCAGCGACAGCAGCCGCGCGCGCAACTCGGCAAGAGGAGGCAACTTCGCCAGCCCCACCAAATCCTCCGCGCTCAGCGGCCTACCGTCCAGAACACCGCATTTTAATTTGAGCCTATCTTCCCGCTCCTTATCTTCCGCAAACTCTTGCAGCACCTTAGCTATGCCAGACGGATCATCGCCTCCCGTGACGATTGCCGTCGCCCCGCGAAGCGCATCCGCCGCAAACTCCGGCAGCCCCCGCTCGATGGCAGCCAACCGAAAAATGGGATTTTTGGTTACGTGATACTCCGCGCTCTTCTCTTTGAGCCGCTTGCGCAGGACTGCCACGTCGGCTACCGTAAGTCGGTCGAACGCGACCAAAAACACATAGCAGGAGCCAGCCAGACGATCGAACGTCTCCCGCACTAGAATTTTCTTCTCTTCGCGCATCACAAACCCTTCGCTTTAGGCGACTTGCAGCTGTTTCCAGCCCATTGGCACGCCAGGACTCATGGTAAAGCTCAGCGTAGCAGAGAGAACGTAGCGCCCACCGCGGACCGCCGCCGGACAAACCCGCTCCACTTCCGCCGCCGCGGCCGCCACATTCTCCCGCAACTTGTCCACGCCAAAAGATCGCTTGCCCAAAACCAGAGAAAGGTTCGCGGTTTTGTCCATTTTAAATTCATAGCGACCCGCCTTTACTTCTTCTACTGCCGCCGCGATATCGTCCGATACCGTTCCGGCTTTGGGACTTGGCATCAATCCGCGGGGACCTAAAATTTTTGCAATGGCGCGAACTTCCCTCATAGCCGCCGGCGTTGCAATGGCCACGTCAAATTCGCACCAGCCGCCCTGAATTTTGGCCACCAGATCTGCCAGGCCGGCATGGTCAGCGCCCGCTTCCCGAGCCACTTCCGGAGATTCCGTAAAAACCAGAACGCGAACAGCTTTTCCGCTGCCGTGCGGCAGGCGCACGATGCCGCGCACCATCTGATCCCCCTGCTTTGGATCAACGCCCAGATGCAGAGACAGTTCAAGCGTTTCATCAAACTTCGCCGGCGCGGTTGCCAGCAGGGCCTGGAGCGCCTGTCCCAGGGAAAATTCGTTCTGCTCCATCCTCCCAAGCACTTCCAAATTCTTTCGATACAGTTTGCTGCGTTTTTTCATAACCTTCCCCTCATTTTATGGTGACGCCCATGCTGCGGGCCGTTCCCTCTATCATCCGCACTGCCGCCTCTACATCGCTCGCATTCAGATCGGCCATCTTCCTCTGGGCGATCTCGCGAACCTGCTGGTACGTGACGGAGCCGACCACATTTTTGCTGGGCGTACCGGAACCGCTCTTGATGCCGGCCGCCTTTTTGAGAAGCGCAGAGGCCGGCGGTGATTTCATGACGAAGTCGAAAGACTTGTCTGCGTACACGCTAATGACAACCGGAATGATGGTGCCCGTCTGATCCTTCGTTTTCGCGTTAAAATCCTTGCAAAAACCCATAATGTTAACACCAGCGGACCCGAGCGCAGGGCCGACCGGCGGCGCAGGATTCGCTTCACCCGCAGGCAGTTGCAATTTGATCAGCTTAATAATTTTTTTCTTTGGTGCGGCCATGCTAAACTTCCTCTCTACTCACCTGCCAAAACTCCAAATCCACTGGAGTCTTTCTACCGAAAAGACTAACGGAAACGCGCAGCTTGCCCGCCTCCTCATCCAAACTGTCAATTTCCCCGCTCGATCCGGCGAAGGGCCCTTCCGTAATTTTCACGGGCGTACCAACTTCGTAGAATCTTCTCGACATTACGGGCTGCTGCTTCGCCTCCGCCCGCGCGCGAATTTCGTCCACGTCGGACTGCTTCAGCGGAGTGGGCCGGCGTCCGGAGCCAACGAAGCCAGAGATGCCTTCCGTCTCCATAATTAGACGCCAAATCACCTGCCGTAGCTCACCATTCCCTTCATAGAGATCTAGTTCGGCGAATAGATAGCCGGGGTAGAGTTTTCTCTGGCGAGTCATTTTCTTCCCGTTGCGCACCTCACAAATGAGTTCGACGGGGAAGAGAACTTCCCGAACCCATTCCTCTGCGCCAATGGATTTCGTACGGAGGCGCAGCGCCTTCTGGGCCTTTGCTTCGCAATTCGAAAGAACCTGCAACGTGTACCAGCGGAAAGATTTTCCATCCGTCTCGGATTCGTCTGGCGCACGTTCCTCCATGGCAAATTTCCTAGCGGGCGAGATCCATCAGCAGGTTAACCATCTGGAAAAGAGAGAAATCGACGGCACTAATGAAGAGCCCAAGTGAAACCGCACCGACCAGCACGACGGCCAAAGCACGCCAAAACTCGCCGACCGACGGCCAACTCGTCTTCTTCAGCTCCCCCGCCGTTTCCGACAAAAAGCGCCCGGTTTTCTTTAAGAATCCAAATGCCAACGCTTTAAACCTTTCTACTTTGGCAGGGGAAGAGGGAATCGAACCCCCAACCTACGGTTTTGGAGACCGTTGCTCTGCCAAATTGAGCTATTCCCCTCTAAATTCCCCCTGGACCCCAGTTGGAAACCCGACTCGACGCCAACGGCAAGAAAAAATGCTTTGAGGGGCATTTTCTTTTTCGTCCGCTGCCGGCAAAATCAGAATTGTTCGTTCTTAGACAACGATCTCCGTAACACGACCGGCACCGACGGTGCGTCCGCCTTCCCGAATGGCAAAGCGCTGCCCTTTTTCCATTGCGATTGGCTTTTGCAGCTCCACCTCAATTCCCAAGTTGTCGCCCGGCATCATCATCTCCGTGCCTTCCGGCAATTTAATTATTCCCGTGACGTCCGTCGTACGGAAATAGAACTGGGGACGATAGCCATTAAAAAATGGCGTGTGGCGACCGCCCTCATCCTTTGAGAGCACGTATACCTCCGCCTTGAATTTGGTGTGCGGCTTGATGGTGCCCGGCTTTGCGAGGACGTGCCCCCGCTCGATTTGATCCTTCTCGACACCCCGCAGGAGGGCACCCACATTGTCGCCGGCCTGCCCCTGATCGAGGAGCTTTCGGAACATTTCCACGCCAGTCACTACGGTCTTGCGAACTCCATCGCCCAGACCAACTATCTCTACCTCATCGCCAACCTTGACAATGCCGCGCTCGATGCGGCCCGTTGCAACGGTGCCGCGGCCCGTGATAGAAAACACGTCCTCAACAGACATCAGGAACGGCTTATCGATTTCTCGCTGTGGCTCCGGGATATCCCTGTCGATGGCTTCCAGAAGAGCCGTGATGGCTGCAACGCCATCCGGTTTGCCTTCGAGCGCGGCCAGAGCGGAGCCGCGAATTACCGTAATGTTGTCCCCATCAAATTCATACTTGTTGAGCAGATCGCGAATTTCCATCTCGACAAGCTCCAGCAGCTCCGGATCGTCCAGCAGGTCCACCTTATTGAGGAACACAACAATCCGTGGAACGCCGACCTGGCGGGCGAGCAGTATGTGCTCACGGGTCTGCGGCATAGGACCGTCCGCGGCACTCACAACCAGAATTGCCCCATCCATCTGGGCCGCGCCGGTGATCATGTTTTTCACAAAGTCCGCGTGGCCTGGACAATCCACGTGGGCGTAGTGGCGCTTGTCACTCTCATACTCCACGTGGGAGACGGCGATCGTGACTGTCTTAGATTCGTCGCGGACGGTACCGCCCTTGGTGATGTCTGCGTACGACTTAAACTGAGCGAGACCCCGATCCGACTGCACCTTCAAAATCGCGGTTGTGAGCGTCGATTTCCCATGGTCCACGTGGCCAATGGTTCCAACGTTAACGTGGGGTTTATTCCTCTGAAAGTTCTCCTTCGCCATGGTCTTTGTTCCTGTCAATTTTCCAAACCGGTGGAGCCCCCGAGCGGATTCGAACCGCCGACCTCGTCCTTACCAAGGACGCGCTCTGCCTACTGAGCTACAAGGGCGTCCAGGGCGCAAATCTTCACCATCGACGCCCCACTCGAAGGGGCAAAGTGGGGACGCTACGGCGAGCCGTCAAGTGCTTTTTTGGGAAATTTTCACCGGCGGCCGGAAGTCGTTGCTCGGAAGTTGGGAAAAAATTAGCAGGCGGGCACGGCTATGTCGCTCGACCAATGGCATCTTCCCTTAAAAATTTGGCCAGGCGGTCAAACTCCTCCTCCGCGCGCCCCTTGGCGACAGACAAATTTTCATCTTTTTCTACGGCAAAGAGATAAAACTTCACCTTCGACTCCGTGCCGCTGCCACGAATGACCAGCCGGTAGTCGCCTGCGAGGTCGAATTGCTGGAATTTGTCGGGAAAAATTTGTCCGCCATCGCCGTCGTCAACGCCCTGCCGCTCTAGGTCCACCCCAGAGATGACGGACCTACCGCAAAGCGATTTGTAGGGATTTTCCCGAAGAGAGCGCATGAGATTGTCCATTTGCCTAAGACCGTCCGCACCAGGAAATTGAACGGAAAACGTCCGACTGTCGTGATAGCCGAAACGGCGATGGAGGCCATCGAAGAAGTCATCTACTGTAATCCCTTCGCGCAGAAGAGATCCATAGGCCTCGCAGGCCATGAGGAGAGCGGAATGGGAATCTTTATCGCGCGTACCGTCCAGCGCCACGTATCCGCAGCTTTCTTCCGCCCCCAAAACAAGATAGGTTGAATGACGGAGCAGCAGCGACCGGCGCCGGTCCTCATCTAGGTGCCGGTAGTTGAAATTTACCTCCGCTCTTTCGACGGAAGAAAGCGCCACCCGCTCGTAGGCCTCCAACTTTGCCCCAATCCACTTGAAGCCGACCGGAGTCTGAATCAATTTAACACCATAAGATTTTGCGATGGCGTCGAGAAGTGGGGTAGTGACCAGAGAGCGAATAATTGCGCTGTGGGGAGCAGTTTGCGCGGTAATTTTCCCGGTTGCAAAGAGTGCCCGCAATCGCCGCTCGGCCAGCAAAACGGCCGTCCGATTGCCGGAAAGGTGCTCCATTTTTCCCTCCCTGTTCCGATAGGCGAGGGCCATGCGGTCCGCATCGGGGTCGGCAGCGACGGCCAAGTCCGCAGCAATTTCATCCGCATAGGCAATTGCCGCGGAAAAAGTTGTGGCATTTTCTGGATTTGGAGAGGGCACGGTAGAAAAATTTGAATCGAAATTGCACTGGCCGGGAACGGGCCGGATCGGCAGGCCGGTCGAACGAACCAACGGTTTGGTTATGGCTATGCCGGCTCCGTGCAACGACGTATAGACGATGGCGCGCGTTCCAACGGCCGCCAGCGAATCCGGATCGACTGTCGTCCGGCGAAGAAAATTTACATATTCCTCGTCCAATGAGTTGGAGAAAGTGTTGAATTTTTTTTCATTTCGGCGGCTCAAAATTTCGCAAGTCTCTTCGATGGAAATCGTTCCGTAGAGATCCATGACTGCCGAGGCGTGGGGATCTATCAATTGCCCGCCATCGCGGAAGTAGGCCTTAAAGCCGTTGTCGCAGTAAGGATTATGACTAGCAGTAATTACCACTCCGGCCGTCAAATTCCGGTGCCGGACGGCAAAGCTGAGCTCCGGCGTAGAGTGGGGTCCGGCAAAAACATACGCCTTGCCCCCTAAAAACTCCCAAATGGAGGCCACTATTTCCGCAAAATGGCATGAAAAATGGCGAACGTCATAGGCAACTGCCAGGGAGAGAGATGCGCTTTCTTTGGAACGGCCGTAGCGAAAAAGTGCAATGGCGGCACGGGCGACGTTGACGTCATTCATGCAATTCGAACCGACTGCGCTATTTGTGAAAATTTTTGCCGCTCCATCGCCCTCGGAAGGTGCGGAAACACCTCCGATGCAGCGGCCCCGCATGCCGCCTGTTCCAAATTCTAAATCCTTAAAAAAACGATCATTTATCTCATTCCAAAGCTCTTGCCCTAGCAGCCAATCGATTGCCTCCACCATCCGCTTGGGCAAGTCTTTTGCCGATCGCCACACACGCACACGTTCTTCTGCGGAAGGCAAAAGCGCTTCTCCCCCGCGAACCAACGATTGTCCCCAGTGGGCCACGGCGGTCCATTTTGGTAAAAAAATCGGCGAAGGAAAGTTTTTTCAGTAAACGTCTCGCTGGTAACGGCGATCTCGCTCCATGGCACCAATCGTCTCTCTCACCAAGGGACCGCTCTGCCCGCAATACTTTACAAGAACCTCCGCCAAAGCTGCTTCTACATCTTTCGCCATGCGTTTACCGTCGCCGCAGACGTAAAAATGGGCGCCAGCAGCGAGCCAGTGGCCAAGTTCTTCGCCCCGTTCGCGAATGCGATCCTGTACGTAGATTTTCTGATCCTGATCGCGAGAAAATGCAAGATCCAAATGACTTAGCGTTCCATCCCGCAGGTAGGCGGTCAGCTCATTTTCCAGAATAAAATCCGCCCTGCGATGCCGATCACCAAAAAACAACCAATTGCGCCCGACAACTTTACCGGACTTTCGCTCCGCTTGCCGCTGCTCCAGAAAACCCACGAAAGGGGCAATGCCGACTCCGGGACCAACCATAACAATGTCTGTCCGCGTGTCTTCTGGCAATTTAAAGCGAGTGTGCACCGGATAGCAGCGCAACGGATCGCCGATAGTCAACTGCCGATTAAGGTAGGAGGAAGAAACGCCATAACGTGTTTCGCCGTTCGGAGTTACATAGGCTGCCGTTGCCACTACGAGCCGCAGCCCGTTTGGGCAAACCAGCGGGCTGGAGGCAATGGAATAGAGCCTTGGCCGCAGTGGCTTCAGCGCAGAAAGGACCAGGGAAATGTCTTCCGTCCGGTGAAGTCGCAAAAAGTCCGCCACGGAGAGTCCTGCAACTGATGTTTCAAAATCTCCAAAAACGCCATCGGCGGAAGGTTGCCCCGCCTCCCCGCCATAGGAAGGCAGCAGAGCTTTCGCCAGAGATTTGGGAGCCTCACCAATGGAAAACAATTCCGAAAGTGCCTGCCGCAGAGAAACTTTTTCGCCGCCGCCCACTCTTACCAATTCTTCACCGTTGGCGCGGAGCAATTCCAGCAGACACTGCACCTCCCCGTCGGCGTTTCGGGGCTGCACGGCAAGCCAGTCGCCACACCCGTAGGGTATTTTCTCATCTGCTTGCAGCAGAATCTCACAGACCTCTTTGCCCTCGCCAAGGGAAAGGCGCCGTCGAGCGCCAAGGCGGGCAATGAGCGGATTTTTCGCCGAATATTCCATGGACATGTGACTGAAAAATCGGGCAATCGGAGCAACTTTTTTTTCAATAAACTGTCACAGTCCACTATGCTTTTGACAATATTTTGGCTTTCCATAAAATTAAGCGATGGATTTGCCTTCCTCGCCCCTGCCATACCATAAATTTTACGCACCTCTTTTAGCTCCCCGGCCAGATCTTGAAGAAAGCAAGAAAGCTGATAGTAGTGCACCTGTTTCAGGGGCACTTGATCCCGCCTTAATTGCAATCTTTGACAAAATTAAAACGGGATCGCTATCCGACGTTATTGCCGCATTTGGAGGCAGAGAAAAATGTCTTGAGCTATTCGCCACAAGAGAGCCGATAGCAAAGTCGCGAATCAATATATTGCTAATCTTGTGCACGTTAGCCGCATTTCTTTGGTGCACTATTACTAACTCCTTTCATAAAACCGAAAGAAACGAAAAAATGTTTTTCCGGGCCAACGCGACCTACGCCCTGCCGTCCGAAACGGAGAAAATAATTTTTTCTGGCGATTATGGTGCACAACGCGAAGAGCTTATCGCGAACGCCGCAAAGAGCACAAGGACCACTGACTGTGCTATAGGCAGGCAACAATTGACGCTAGAAGAGGCCGCCGGCATTGGCCTGCTTTTCACTGATGAGGAAACTGAATGTATTCGAGAAAATCCACAAATACGTATCGCTCCCTGCATGATCTCATATGGGCCAATGACTAATTTTCGAGATGGCGTGAATTGCATGAAAAATTTAGGAAATAAAATTTCCGATGAAATGATTGCCTATGCCGAAGAATATCATTCCCTCTTTTCGGAAAAAATCAAAAAACATAATGATGAAGTTTTCAGAGCGGGAAATGGCACATTTCTTTGCCCCGTATTTTCCGGCTTCTCAAAGGGAGGCATGGTAGCTCATGCACTAGGTGTTAAATTTGGACGAATGTCAGTAGGATTTAACCCATTAGGTCATGGAGACGAAGTGAAAGAATTTGCCGGAATTGATTCCTGGAAAACTGCGAACGGCGAACAAAAGCGAAGTCATGTGTCCATCATAATAGAGGGAGATTGGGTTTCAGACCCGCAATACGCATATTCCGCCTTCTACCGTCCACCTCCAGGCGAACGCTATATTATAGAAAACAAAGTCGGAAAAACTGGTACTAACGCTCTGCACAATAGTTACCAAAAAAATTTTGATGCCTTTAGAAGAGAACTACATGCAGGCAATTAAAGTGAAATTATTGGGCTCCGTCTGGATTTAAAATTTAGGGCAAATTTTGCTTCATAGGACAGTTAATGTGCTCACCCAGACTGGTGAAATAAATTTTCACCCTAACCGCATATTTTTTTCGACAAAAAAAAGCACAGTAGCGAGTCAATTGATCACTGTGTGCAGCGACCGCTGATGGAATATCATCTAAAGCAATCTGCTCTGTTTTCCAATCTACAATTTCTAATGTATTTCCGTCCCACAAAATGAGATCTGCGATAAAATGCGAAAAATTAGAAGAATTAGAAATTTTTTCCATAAATGGCCACTCGCTAAAAAAATGAAAAGTGTTAAGGTTTAACATCTTAAATAATTTTGATTGCAGCAAAAGCTCCGCTTCCCGGACCGCCCGCTCCGGATTGGGAGACAGAGCCGCTGCCTTCGCTAAATAAGTTTCATGCCGATTGTAATTTTTCCACGGGAAATGCTCCATTGTGCGATGCCACCAGATGCCGTAGGCGCGTGCGCCACCGACGCTCAACTCAACAGGAAGTCGTACTCTCTCCAAAGGAGGAGCTAGCCATCGCTCCGGTCGATTTCTTAATTCAATTTCTGTCGTTGAATTGGCAATTTTTTCCACTTGCAACGACCCATTCGACCCTTGCCAAGGGTCTAGCGATGCTAAATCAATGGTAAGCAATGATTCTGGCGATAGAGCGGACGGCTTTCGAACTTGCCCTCCCCGAACGAAAATGAGTGTGCGGCGGGCGCGAGTCATGGCCACGTAGAGCAGTCGCTGGGCAATTCGAAATCGATCCTCTTCCATTGCAAGGGCGTATTCTTCAAAAGCGGGACTATGGGGCACTAGGGCCAGTTTTGGCGTCCCGCCCCGCAGCAAATAGGCGGGTGGATTATTCTGGCCAAATGCGATGGGGCGATCGCAGAAGGCAAGTAATACAACATTCCACTCCAGCCCTTTAGATCCGTGAATTGTGTCAATTTGCAAACGGTCCGGATCTACGGCTTCTGTTTCGCATGGAGCGAAATATTTTTCCTGTAAAATACTACAAAATTCTACAATAGACTGTCCTTCCGCGTCGGCCCCAAAAGCAAGAGCCCGCAGAGCTGAAAAAAGTTTAAAATTTTCGCTCTTCCCGTCCTGTTCGCAACCATTTGCCCGATTTTGTAGCTGTAGTAGGGTTTCTATGTGATCTAGCGCTTCTGCCGCGCTCATTTGCAATACATCCCGGCGGAGCTGACCCAGATTTCGAAGAAATGCTCCAATTGGATCCCTATCTCCATCGATCGCCGGTTTATCGAACTCCCACAAAAAATGTTCCACTATTCGCCGGCCGCAGCCATTACCCAAAAAGCGGGCGATAGCATCGTCTTTGAAGCCAAAGATCTCTCGCAAAACGGCAACTACCTCCACGACATCCATCGGACATAGTAAAATGCGAAAAACGCCACAAATCCAGCGAAA
>JAITDG010000022.1 GCA_031282685.1 Puniceicoccales bacterium
CCGCCAGGTAGCGGTGGCCGTCGTCCCGCGCCGTCCGGATGGCGACGAAGAGTTCGCCGGGGCGGAGTTTCCGCGAATCGACGGCGGCACCCCCGATGGGCCGGTCCGGCGGCGGTCCGACCCAGCGGCCGCCGCAGGCGGCCGCTGGGGCAATGGAGCGCAAGTCACACATTCGCCCCTTCTAGGCTCCCTCCGCCGTCCGGTCAAATCGGCGGACGGTCCCACCTAGCCCTGCCGGAGCGGTTTAATTTTCCAAATGTCTCTGGCGTATTCCCGAATGGCCCGGTCGCTGGAAAATTTCCCCATGCGGGCCACGTTGATGATGGCCATGGAGTACCACAGTTCCTGGTTGGCGTAGTACTTGGAGATGAGGTCCTGCACGTCCACGTAGCTGCGGTAGTCGGCCAGGAGGAAGTAGCGGTCGCCGCCGTTGAGGAGGCTGTCGGCGACGTGCCGGATGGGGTTGAACTCGCCGGGCCGGTCGAAGGCATCGGAGAACATCCAGTCCAGCACGGCCTTCAGCTCCTCGTCGCCCTCGTAGAAGCTGCGCGGGTCGTAGCCGGTTCGCCGCATTTTTTCCAGCTGCTCCGCCCGGTGGCCGAATATGAAAATGTTATTCTCGCCCACCTCCTGCAAAATCTCCACGTTGGCGCCGTCCAGGGTGCCGACCGTTAGGGCGCCGTTGAGGGCCAGCTTCATGTTGCCCGTTCCGGAGGCCTCCATGCCGGCCGTGGAAATTTGCTCGGAGAGGTCCGCCGCCGGAACGATGGCCATGGCGGAAGAGACGTCGTAGTTGGGGCAAAAGGCGACCCGCATGCGGTCGGACAGGCGCCGGTCGCCGTTGATCTGCTCGGCTACCAAATTGATGGCGTGAATGATGTGCTTGGCCATGGCGTAGCCGGGGGCCGCCTTTCCGCCAAAAATGAAGGTGCGGGCCGTCGCATCTTTGGCCGTTCCGTTGAGCAGGCGGTGATAGTGGGTTAAAATGTGCAATAATTTGAGGTGCTGCCGCTTGTACTCGTGGATGCGCTTAATTTGCACGTCGAAGAGGGAGCGGGGGTTCACCGTGACTCCGCAGCGCACCTCTAGGGCATTGGCCAGGTCCGTTTTGTTTTGTAACTTCATTCGCGCAAAGTCGTTCCGGAATTCCAGATCGTTTGCGAAGGGCTCCAAATTCCGCAGCAGGTCCAGGTCCGTGACCCACTCCGGGCCGATGGCGCCGTTGAGCAGGGCGGCGAGGCGGGGGTTGGCGGAGTTGATCCAGCGGCGGGGCGTCACTCCGTTGGTCTTGTTGTTAAATTTCTCCGGCCCCATGGCGTAGAAGCGGGGAAAGAGGGACGTCTTCACCAGCTCGGAGTGCATGGCGGCCACGCCGTTGACGGAAAAGCAGCCCACTACGGCCAAATTTCCCATGCGCACGTAGCGGACGGGGCCTTCCTCGATGAGGGACAGGTCCCGCAGCGCCTCCAGGTCCCCCGGATAGCGAACGGCAACTTTTTCCAAAAAACGGCGATTGATCTCGTAGATGAGCTGCATGTGGCGCGGCAGGATGTACTCGAAAAGGGCGATGCTCCACTTCTCCAGCGCCTCCGGCAGTAGGGTGTGGTTCGTGAAAGCGAAGGTGCTCGTCACAATTCCCCAGGCCCGATCCCAGTCCACGGCCTCCTCGTCCACCAGGATGCGCAGCAGCTCCACGATGGCGATTGTGGGGTGGGTGTCATTGAGTTGGATGCAGACCTTTTCCGTAAATTGGTCCCAATCGCCGCCGGAGTTCCGGTGCCGGCGGATGATGTCCCGAAGGGAGCAACTCACCAGGAAGTACTGCTGGATGAGCCGAAGGGCCTTCCCTTCGACGGAGGAGTCGTTCGGGTAGAGGACCTTTGTGACCGTTTCCACCAGAACCTTTGCATCCACCGCCTCGTGGAAGTTCCCCCGATTGAAGTCGTCCAGGTCCAAGTCGCAGGTTGCGCGCGCTTCCCAGAGGCGGAGAAAGTTCACCGTCTCGGCCCCGTAGCCCACGATGGGGATGTCCCAGGGCACGCCCCGCAGGAGCGCTCCGCCCACCCAGCGGGGCCGGTAGTTGCCCTTCCCGTCGCAGTGATTTTCCACAGAGCCGTAGAGGCGCACTTCCTGCACGTTCTCCGCCCGCAGAATCTGCCAAGGATTTCCGTAGATCAGCCAGTTGTCCGCCATCTCCACCTGCCGGCAGTCCCGAAATTCCTGGCGGAACATGCCAAATTCGTAGTGAATGCCGTAGCCGACGGCCGGGTAGTTGAGCGTGGCCAGCGAGTCCAGGTAGCAGGCCGCCAGTCGACCCAGACCGCCATTGCCCAGGCCCATGTCCGGCTCCATCCGCTCCATTTTTTCGAAGGAAATGCCCAGCTGCCGGAGGGCTTCCCGGTTGAGGTCGAATAGGCCGCAGTTGTTCAAATTGTCCCGCAGGAGCCGGCCCATGAGGTACTCCATGGAGAGGTAGTAGACACGCCGGCACTTGGCGCTGTGCTGTGCCCGCTGGGTGGCGATAAAGCGCTCTAAAATCCGATCCCGCAGCGTGTAAACGTCCGCCAACCACCAGTCTCGCAGCTCCGCCGACTGGGGATCCCGGGCCAACATGCGCTCCAGGTGCTTGACGATGCGCTCCCGCATCTGGTCCACCCGCCAAGGAGTCCGGGTCGACGCCAGCGGATTGCCACATTTCGCCGTACGCACGGCGCGCAGTCTCTTCGTGTCCATGGTTACACCTGTATAACTATATAGCCCTGACCTTGCAACTTTTGAATCAGAGGGGCATCCTCCGCATTAAAAACATCCCTTCCCGCCAGCTTCTGATCAATGAGCCTTGTCACGTCCTCCGGGTTGTTAGATTGGTTCCCTTTGGAAGCGAGTTCCTTCCCTTTGCTTTCGGATGGAGTAGGTGGGGACTGGCGGACCGGCCCCGTGTTAGGAGATATCTGTTCCGTAGACATGGTGCGGGCGCGATTATGCTTATTTTCTCGAAATTGTCAACGGCAATGGTTCACAAAACGGCGAATGGTTCATCCTCATAAATCCGTTAAAAAAATTTTGATCTCCGCCACCGCCGATCGACTTTTTGTGCTCGCTAAACCCCGGACCGGTCCCATGGGATGGGGCCATGGGATCCGACGGCAACGGCGAAAAGAGCGACGACCTCCTAAAATCATTTTCTAATTTTGTATTCGGCACCGCATGGGAAGGCGCTGGAGCGGAGGGCGACGGAGACAAAACGGATCGGCAAGCCCGCGCGCGCTTTTCCCCACCCCCTCGGGACGAGCGGCCCCGCCGGTTTCCCTCCGACCGGGATGGACGGCCCGGCCCGCGCGGATTCGGCGGCGAGCGGCGGCCGCCATTCGGCGGGAGACCGCGGAGCTCCCCACCGTTCGGCGAGCGGCAGCCCCGAGAAGGCGGCTTTGGCGAGAGGAGGAATTTCCACGGCGCTACGGCTACCGGCGGTCGGAGTGAAGGCTTTGGCCCGGGAAGGAATTTCCATGGCGGCCCGGCGGCCGGCGGCCGGAGTGGAGGCTTTGGCCCGGGAAGGGATTTCCACGGCGCCGGGACGGCCGGTGGTCGGGGCGAGGGCTTTGGCCAGCGGCGCCCCTTCGGCGGCGGCGAGCGCAAATTTGGACCCGGCGGGAGATTTCCCGAGCGGAGGCCCTTCGGCGAGCGCCGGCCCTTTCCGGAGCGGAGGGCGGACGGAGAACGGGGCGGTCCGCGAAATCCGGGCGAGGAGAGAGGGCGCTTTTCAGAGCGGGGACCCCGCCGGGACGGTGGAGAGCGGCCCCGCCGGGACGGCGGGGGGCGGCCGCCCTTCCGGGAGAGGAGGGAGTTTGTCCCGCCCAGCGCCGACTTTACGGTGACATTCTACGCCACGGACGAGGCCTTTTCGCCGGTCGCCGACATGATCCACAGATCCGGCAAGGCCTTCGACGTCTTCCAGGTGGCCCGGACCTTTCTCGCGGAGCCGGACCGCTTCATCGCCGTGCTGCGGAAAAATCCCGACGAGCAGAGCCAATTCTACAGCACCGCCCTCGATGACCTACCCTTCTTAAGCCAAGAAGATGCTCTGGGACACCTACTTCGGAACTATTTGGACAGTTTCTTCGACCGGATTGAAGAGGAGCGGGAGGCGCCCAAGGGGAATTTCACCCAAATCGCCCGCTGTCCCTTCACGAAGAAGCTCATAGGTGCACCAAACCATCACAGCTACAAGGAGTTACTGCAGGAGCACTTCTGGAGCAGCGTGCGCAACATGCCCTTCGACCGCTACTGCGAACGGCTAGAATTTACCAACGGCGCCGAGGACATCGCCGCCTGGCTGGAGCAGATGAAAAAAGGTAACAGCTACCAGCCCAAGGATCCCGAATCGGTAGGGAAGGCGAAAGTGCCCGCCGAGGGGGCCGAGCCGGCGCCGACCGGAGTGGAAGCGGACGAGGAAAGCGCCGACGAAGAGGCAAAAGAGCCTAGAGCAGAGGAAGAAATCCCACAAAAAGCGGACGGGGAGGCCCCAACCGCCGAGCGGCCCATCCTCCACTCCCTGCGGGAAGTGCGCGCCTATCTGTTAGAGAACGCCGACCGGTTCCTGCGGGCGAGGAGGTCCGTTCGACTGGACGGGAAAGAGTTGGACTCTCTCCGGGACAGCGCCATCCGCCAATTCGTAGACTACTGCTGGGACCGGCAGAAGCGCTTCCCCCTGGACACGGCCGGCGCCATGCGGAACAAATTTAAACAGCACAAGTTGTATGTATTTAAGCGGGGCAAGCGGGGGCCTTCCTACGTGACGCCGGTGGCCCGGAAGTTCCGCGAAAAGGGCTCGGTCTTCACGCCGGAGCTGGATAGGGTCCTCTCCGCCATCGAGAAAAGCCCGCAGGTGAACCTCTTAGATCTCGTTGCCCGCCTGGGCAGCGAAGGGATCGGCCGGGAAGAGGTCACTAAGGCGCTGAAATGGCTGCTGCGTGAGGGCTATGTAACTGAGTTCGAAGATGGCACACTACTGACCTATCCTCCCATGGAGAAGGATTGGGCCGCCGAAAAATCAAAAAAACCGAAACCTTCCTCAAAAGGAGCGCATTTGGAGCATTTGACTCATGGGCAGGAAGAGGGAAGCGGCGACGAGGGCGACGGTGCCGGCGAGGAGGAGTACGACGGCGGGCTGCAGGATGGCGGCGAGCCGCTCGATGGCGCTTCCCAGCTCCTCTTCCAGGATATCTGCGGCGTAGAGGGACATGGCGGAGAGAGTTCCGCTACTTTCGCCGACGGCAATGAGCCCTCGAACGGAGGGCGGGACGATGGACGACTGGAGGAGCAGTTCGCCGAGGGGGACGCCCTCGCCGGCGCGGACCGAGATGGACTCGAAATAATTGCGGAGTGCTACGTTAGCAACTGCCCGACAGGAGAGGCGGAGCGCCTGCGGGAAGGGAACGCCGTGGCCCAGGGCCGAGCCCAGGGTGCGGAAAAAGAAGATGAGCCCTTGCCGGCGGATGAGGTTCCCCAGCAGAGGGATGCGCAGCAGTAGGGCGGAGCAGGAGCGGCGGCCGGCGACCGTGCGGGACCAGAGGAAGAGGAATAGGGCAAGTGCGCCGGGCACGGCGAAGATCAGGGTCCGGCGGGTTCGGAGGAACTCGCTAAAAGCCATCACCGCCCGCGTGAGCGGGTGCAGCGGTACGGCGCTGTCCTGCAACATGCTCTGGAAGCGCGGAATCACGTGGCCCGTGAGGAACAGGACGGCGGCGAGGGCCACGGCCAGCACCGCCAGCGGGTAGATGGCGGCAGAGATGGCCTTTGTCTTGCTGCGCAGGGACTTCCGCCGAGATTCGGCGACGGATTCGAGCACGGCAGCCAGATCGCCGGAAGATTCTCCCGCCCGCACGATGTTCCGGTAAGTTTCATCGAACACGTTCGGGTACAACTCCATGGCTTCGTAGAGAAAGCGGCCGGACCGCACTTCGCCGGCCAACGGCGCCAGGATATTTCCCAGGGCGGAGCGCTCTTCCCTCTGGGCCAGCATTTCCAGCCCATCGACCAGGTGTATGCCGGCCCGGAGCAGCAGCGCCAACTGATGCGTAAAAGCGACCAGCTGCTCCGCCCTAGGGCGGGTGGTTTTTTTTAAATTGCGGCGCCAGAAGGGCGGTCGCCGCTCCACCAAAAAATCGCAGCCGATCGACCGGCTCTCCAGCTCCCGCCGGGCGGCGGCCGCGTCCGTCCCCCGGACTTCGCCGCAGACGTAGCCGCCGGCCCCGTCCTCTCCAAAGTAGGTGAATGTTTTTAGCGATTCCATGGCATCTGCTGCAAAAACTCTTCCAGCGGAACTTCTCCGGCCGACAGCGCACCCATCCCGGCACGGACCAGGGAACCGATGCCGGCCCCGTCCTCCTGGAAACTTTTCTCGTTCACGGAAAGAAATTCAAAAAACGCCCGCCGGCCAACCGTTCCCCTTCCGCCGCAACTGTCACAGCCGATCCCCCGCCGCAAATTTTCCCGCCGCAGCCGGGCAAGCTGGGGAGGCAACTCCGAATTTTCCGGCCCGCGGCAGTCGGGGCAATTTAGGCGCAAAAGCCTCTGACTGAGTATGCCGCGCAGACAAGAGAGCAGGAGCGGCCGCTCCAGGCCCATCTCCTCTAGCCGCAGCAGGGCCTCCCGCGGAGTGGCCGTGTGGAGCGTTGTGAGCACGAGATGTCCCGTAAGAGCCGCTCGTAGAGCTATTTCTGCCGTTTCCCCATCCCGAATCTCCCCCACGAAGATCTTGTCCGGGTCGTGGCGCAGGAAGGAGCGCAGGACCGTAGAAAATGTGCGTCCGACGGACAGGTCCACGGCCGCCTGAAGGCAATTTTGTAGGTCGTATTCGATTGGATCCTCGATTGTTAGCACTTTTTTGTCCGGACAGTCCATTTCGCTGAGCGCCGCGTAGAGGGTCGTCGTCTTGCCGCTGCCCGTCGGACCGGTCACCAGAAACAGGCCCGATGGGGAGGCCAGGGCGGCGCGGATGGCGGTGGCGGTGGCGGCGTCCATGGCCAGGTCGCCCAGTCCCCGGAAAAGGCGGCGCCGGTCCAGGATGCGCAGGGCCATGCTTTCGCCAAACTTTGTGGGGAGGATGGAGATGCGGAAGTCGACGGCCGCGCCGGCGAAGCGGAGGCCGAAGCGGCCGTCCTGGGGCCGGAACCGCTCGGCGATGTCGAGCTTTGCTAACGTCTTGAGCAAAATGGAGATGGGAACGCACATCTCCCCGGCCAGCCGCAGCTCCTCCCGCAACGCGCCGTCCACCCGCAGGCGGACCAGCAGGCCGTCCCGGAGGCTTTCGAAGTGCAGGTCCGAAGCGCCCAAGTGCACGGCCTTTGCGAAAATGCGCGCCAGCAGGCGGCCCACCGGGGAAGGTTCCAGGGCCGTTGCGGCGAAGACATCTGAAAAATTCCCCAAAACTCCAATTTTCGGCAGTCGGCGGCAAAAATCTTCCCAAAGCTCGGCAAATTGCTCCTGGGGAATGGGAACGAATTCCGCCGCCAGCCCCCAGAGGAACTGCAGTTCGTGGCCGATGGCGTAGAGGTCCTGCCCCTCCTCCACGTAGAAAGCCTTACCCCGCAACCCTTTCCGCACCGGCACGAGCCGATAGCTGTGACAGGGGAGCGCCAGGTCCCAGTCTCCCGATCCAGCGGTCGCCACGGCCCCATGGTGCAAATTTTCGCTGGATCGGCAAGCGCAGATCCTCACCTTTCTCTCTGCCGTGGACATCTTTCGTCTTCTCGTGGTCAAACCCTCCTCGCTGGGCGACATCATCCACGGTCTGCAGGCCGTTGCAGCGCTGCGGAATCGGAGGCCGGACGTGGAAATCACTTGGGTTGTTCGGGATAGCTTTGCCGACGCCGTTCGCCGGAGTGCTTTGGCGGAAAAAATCATTCCCTACGGCCGGGAAAGGGGGCTGGGCGGGCTGTGGAGCTGCTGCCGGGCCATCGGCCGCGGAGGACCCTACGACGCCGTTTGGGATCTGCAGGGTCTGTTGCGCAGTGCGCTAATGGCGAAGGCGGCCCGCGCAGCCCGCACGATTGGCCGATCCGACAGCCGGGAGGGGGCGAAGTTTTTTTACGGGGAAGTGGTCCCGCCGCCGGCCAATCCCCACGCCGCAGAGATTCTTAGTCAATTTCTTCCAACGCTAGGTGTTAGCCCGTCTATCGTCCGGCCTCTCCACTTCTCCGTGCCGGAGCCGCTCCCGATTTCCGCCGCCGCCCGCCCCTACGTCGCCATTGCGCCCGAAAGTCGCGGACCCGGGAAGGAATGGCCCCACTTCGGCGAGCTAACCGCCCACCTCTGTAGCCGTTTCCCGGACTGGCAGTTCGTTTGGCTGGGGCTGAAGCGCGGGACCTATCCGCTGGCGGAAAAGTTCTCCAATTTTTGCGATATGCGCGGGCAAACATCTTTGCCACAATTGTTTGGGATGCTAACGCACTCCTCTGCGGTCATCGCCAACGACAGCGCCTGCCTCCACATCGGCGCGGCCCTGGGGAAGCCGGTCCTCGGCATTTTTCTCCGCACGGACCCGCTCCGCTACGGCCCCTATCCGCTGAACGACCCCAACCACTTCGTCGCGCGAAATCCGCTGCCCCTGTTCCCAGAACTGGAAAAGTTTTTAGGCCGACTTTGTTCCCGCTGAATGGGTTGTCACCTACTCGGGCACATTTTTCAAAAATAGTGGATATTCCTTTGCGTCGAGGGTGAGATTAAGGAAATTCGGCCGCGCCCCCGTTTGCTCATCAGTCTGTTCGCCTGAAAGCTGCATGGACACGTGAATTTTTCCCGCCGCTTCTTGGCCGTAGTATTGCTCCGGCATTTCAAATTGCGCCAGTTCCTCACTGCCGTCCCTATACTCAAGCAACAGGCCGGATAGTCTAAATTTCACAGAAGAAGATTGCCCCGGTAGACAAAATCTTTCTCCATCACTCGAATTTTCTATTTTAATGCTTGGGTTGTTCTGTAAAATTTGTTCTCGGAGCCCTTCCCGCTCGTAGGCCGAAAGGTTGCGCCTCAGAAACTTCTGTCCGTCGACTTCGACCGTACCAAATTCAACGTCGGCGTAGGATAGAACTTCGAACTCCTTGCCGCAAAGTTCAACCCGATGCGAGCGGTACACCTTTCCGTTTTCCCCGACGCGAATGTTGGCGCCGAATAGTTTGGCCACCGCGTCGGCACTGCCCCGGTCTACTATTCTCTCCTCAAAACAAGCCGTTAGTGACTTTGCGTGGACTAGGACGAGGAAACTCTGCCAAAAGCCGAGGCCGAGAGCCCGCGCCATGGCAAAGCGGGAAGAAAAACACTGGTCCGGAAAGGCTTTCTGCAGTCCGACCGCGGCAGTTCGCACTTGGGAAACAAAGTCAGTTGGCGCGGGGACAGTTGGCGGTGCTGCCGTCGACGTTCGTGCGGCGGGCGGTGGACTGCCCTCGCCGGGAAAGTGTTGGGCATGGGCGAGGGGGGAGGAAACGTGGGCTAGGGAAAAAGTCGGAAAAGACACGACGGCAGTTTAGCAAAAAGACAAAGAATGGCAAGGGCGGCCGCTCGGATGCGATGAAAAGTTTTTGCCGCCAGAAGCAATTGCTGTTGCCTTTGGTCAAATTTTGCGGGGAAACTCCTCCGTGCATTTTACAAACCTTCCCTTTCCGACCGTTTCTCCGGCCGAAGCGGCGTCCTTTCTGCGGTCCGGACAAACAATTGCGGTTGGGGGCTTTGCTTCGGCCGGCTCCGTGAAAACCGTCCTGCGGGCCCTGGCGGCGCGGATCCGCGACGAAGGGAAGCCCTTCCGAGTTCGCGTGTTCGGCGCCTCCACCGATGCGAACGTGGACGATGCGCTGGCGGAGGTCGGCGCCATCTCCTACCGGACCCCTTACCAGTCCAGCGGGCCGCTCCGGAAGCAGATTAACGCTCGCTCCGTAGAGTTCGTGGACATGCACCTGTCCAACATGATGCCCCTACTCAAATGCGGCGCCCTGGGCCCCATCGACTTCGCCATATTCGAAGCGGCCGCCCTGTCCCGGGAGGGCCACGTGCTGCTCACCAATGCGGTCGGCGCGGTGCCCACCTTCGCCCGCCTGGCCCGCTCCCTCATCATTGAAATCAATGGCTACCACCCGGATTCGCTGGAAGGACTCCACGACATCTATGAGCTGGCTCCGCCGCCCTTTACGCGGGAAATTCCGATCTACCGGACGTCGGACCGGATCGGCGCCACACTTCTAAAAGTGGATCCGGCAAAGATAGTTGCCGTAGTTCGCACGGACATTCCGGACGCGCCCGTGCCCTTTCAGCCCATCGATGAAACGAGCAGCCGAATCGGGGAGAATATCGTGCATTTTCTTCTGGAGGAGCGGCTTGCCGGAAGGATCCCGGAGTCATTTCTCCCGCTCCAGGCCGGGGTGGGAAACGTTTCCAACGCGCTCATGGGGGCTCTCTGTGCGGACCAGGCCTTCCCTCCCTTCGACATGTACTCGGAAATTCTGCAGGACACGGTCTTCGACGGCATCGAGTCCGGCCGCATCCGCTTCGCCAGCAGCGCCGGCCTAACCGTTTCTCCGGCCGTGCTCCGGCGCATCTACGACAACCTTTCGACCTATAGAAAAAAATTGGTCCTCCGGCCGCAGGAAATCACCAACCATCCGGAAATCATTCGGCGGATCGGACTTATCGGCATCAACACGGCCCTGGAGGTGGACATCTGGGGCAACGTCAACAGCACCCACGTGTGCGGCTCCCACCTGGTCAACGGCATCGGCGGCTCCGGCGACTTCGCCCGGAACTGCTACATCTCCATCTTCGCCACGCCCTCCACCGCCAAGGGGGGCGCGATCAGCTGTGTCGTACCGCTATGCTCCCACGTGGATCACACGGAGCATGATACGCAAATCTTCGTAACGGAGCGGGGAGTGGCGGACCTGCGGGGCCGGGGGCCCCGGGAACGGGCGCAGCTCATCATCGACCACTGCGCCCATCCGGATTTTCAACCGATACTGCGGGAATACCTTGCCCGCGGCGCCGAAGGCCGAGTGGGCCTAGACATCTGCCGGGCCTTCGACATCCACGGCGCCTATCGGGAAAGGGGCTCCATGCGGCCCGAGGGACGGGACTTGGTCAAATAGCTGAACTAGAAACGGTGGAGGAATGTCAGGCCGCCGTTCAGCATGCGGTAGCTCGGTCCGACTGTCCCGCCCAGGAAGCCGTCCCAGTCCCAACCGCCCGTGAGTTTCCCCGTGATGGAGAGCGCAATTTCTGCCACCCCGGACGGTTTTTTCGAGCTCTTCTCCCTGCTGGAGAACAATTGTTCCGCCCTGAGCTCGCTGTCCCCACTTCCCTCTTTTTGCTTATTTTTATTTTTAGCGCCTCTCGTAAACATTCCTTCCCCTGGGAATCGGTTGATGCCGCGGCCATCGGAAGAACTGAAATCACTTAGACCAAAAGCGTAGACTGGATCGCTGTCGAAGTGCGTCTTCGTATCGGCGTAGACCCGGTATCCGGCGTGGCCTGCGATTGAAATCCGTTGGCTGGAGCCCCATAGCCACTGCAGGCCCGGCACTAGGCTGCTGCGATCCTGTTTAACGACCGCGTGCAGCGGCGGCCCGGCGAGGTGGGAGTCAAAGCCGTCGGACATCAGCTGACAATAGGGGCCGAAGCGGAATCCGCCCAAATTGAAGAGGTCCACCCCTAGGGAGACGCTCAGCTGCGTGAGGCCGAAAGAAAGGGAAGTCTCCGAATTGGAATCGGAAAGGCTGAGGAAGGCAAAATTTTGATTCGGCTGCTCCGCCCGCAGGGCCATGGAACCCCACTGGTTGATAAGGTCGAGTGACAGGCTGCGGCGCATAGCTTTGTCGGAAATCCACGTCTTACTCCAAATGAAAGAGAACAGTTTCGCCTTTTGCCGAGAATTTATGCGCATTTCCGCGTCGTCGCCGATCTGACCAGTCTCCGGCACAGAAACTTTCGTGCCATTGCAGTGGCTTCTGGCGGCGCCGAAGGCGAGAAGGAAGGTCCGACTGGCATTTCCCCGATTCCGAACCCAAGTTCTGCCGATCGTGGCCCCCCAGGAGGAGATGTCCGCCGGGTCAATTTTTCCATAGTCTCCAATTTCTATGGTTCGCTCCCCCGCTCCCGGAGAACGCCCCTTCGCCGAGGTCTCAGAAATTCCAGAAATATCCCCGTTCAACAGCATAAGGGATAGTCCTGCAGGAATTTCGTCCTGCCCCCAGATGCCGGCGCCAAATGTGGATAGAAAGCACCCCTTTCGCCCGATGGGAAGACTTCGATGGGCCGCGGTCGCGATGGTCTGTCCATTGACCCACAGCTCGTTAGCCGTATCGAAAACGGCATCGGCCAGAGCCATTCCCCGGACTCCGAAAGCGGCCGCAAGCGCAAGCGGGACGACCAGCCCAAAAAATGAAAAGGAAGAACGGCCGATCAAACTCCGGCCCTCAGATTTATCGCGCACCACCGGCCCATTCCAAAAAAAAATGCGTTCAAGGCAAGCAATTTTTTGCAAAATTTTTACTCGGCGCAGATTCCACTGCCTTTTTCGGAAGAACTCACTCAACGGTCACTTTTTCTCAAAAGGAGCCGAGACAGGAAGATATTGTTACTATAATGATGCAGATCAGAGTGATACGCCTTCAGTAAAACTTTCCCCTTCGACTAAGCTCCCCTCAAGCCAAACCGCCAAACCGGAACTGCGGCGCGGCGCCTTTCACCTATTGCCCATGCGCCCTATTTATTTTGTCGCGAATAATCCATTTCGCTTCACGCAAATAATATTCACTAACGCTTCTATTGAGCTGCAACCTAACGGAGTTACCGGCTCCTGCTATCTCAAAAATTGCCATGCTAACTTCTTCTTCTAGAAACTCATTCAGCGCGATCAGCGCCGGAATAGTGATCTCTTTTATAACTATCCCGAATTTGGGGTCTATAACTATCCCGGATTCGGGGTCTGTGCCTTTGCCGCCTTTTACGACATTTATAATTTTCTCTATTGTTTTAATGTCTTTATCGGTAAACATTCGTTTACCACTGGGTCCTTTTGTATCCGATAGGATTTCCTTAAAACTCCTTTGATGGCCAAAAATAATCGAATCCAACTTAGACGAAGCTCCAGCATCTCTCAATTTATCTTTAACGAACATTATGTCGTCTTCCGCCACCTTAGTGATGGCGGTGCATAGTGGATAATTTTCTGTTTCGGGAATAATCCATTCCGAAGGAAATATACTATCTCTTTCATCACTTCCTTTAAGTAGCAAATTGACGGAATCACTAGCTCCCGTTATCTTGGAAATTTCCACATTAAATTCGTTTACCAGAAGCACATTCAGCACGATCAGTGCCCAAGTAGTGATATTTTTTACGGCTATACCGCCTTCGATGGCTGCATTTTTGTCGCCCTCCACGATAGCCCTAATTCTTTTTATTTCTTTAATGTCTTCATCGGTAAGCATTCGACCACCATTGGGTCCTTTCAAGTCTAATAGAATTACCTCTAAACTCTTCTGCTCGTATTCAGAAAAATGAATCGAATCCCCCTCAAAGAAAAATCCAGCCTCTCTCAATTTGTCTTCAACGAGGAGTATGTCCCTTTCCGCGACCTTAGTGTTAGCGGTGCACGGTGTGTGATCTTCTTCTATTATTATTTCCGCATTTTCCGCGCCTACTTCGCCGGCAGCGAGTTCGGAGTTGTTCGACTGGACGACTTCGGTACCCGCTTCACTCGCTTCCGCGGAAGCACGTCCCGACTCATTCTCTCTAATTTCGGAAGTTTCCGCTCCCACATCGCTATCGGGCCGTTGAAGCTTATTTTTTCCTTCTTCGAAAAAATTCCATAGCCCTTCCAGTACCCTTTTTTTTATCCACCCAACATTGAAGCCGTAGAACCACATGCGAAGGCCAATGAAGCGTGGAGATGTATTTGTGACATATATTCTAACCAAATCTTGTTCCAATTTTTTCGTTATCTTGAGTGCCGTTTTTAGCCCTGCGGGCTTGGCCGTCGGAGCGCCAACGTCCCCCTCTTTCAATTGAGCACCTCCGCCCGAAGAGGGCGAGGATGGTCCGAAAAATTTTGCTAAGCGAATGAAGTCGGAGGAAGGGAGACCCACGATGAGATGATTTTATTGAAAATTTACTTTTAGTCAACTCCTCAATTAGCCCTTATTCGCGAACGAAGCACCGCCCGCAGAGACGGGGGCCACAGAGCAGCTGCCTTGGCTAGGCACAAAATTTCCACTCGAAGAATCGCTTAGCCCTATGGCCGGCGAACTATCCGGCCCGCTTCCCTTCGCCGCGAAGGGCAAAATGAAAAAACCGCTCCGGGGGCGGAGCAAATCAATTGGAGGGCAATGGACCGAGGGCCGCCCTTACGGGCGGCCCTAACATTCTGGCAACGACCTACTCTCACACCACAGCGTGGCGGCACTACCATCGGCGCGCGGGGGCTTGACGAGCGTGTTCGGAATGGGAACGTGTATTTCCCCCCGCCCATGGTCACCAGAAATCTGTTGAAGGTGAAACACCTCCAAAATCTTTCCGTTTTTGAAGTGCGCATTGCCGTAGTGACTCGATTTCATCGGGCGCAAAAGTACATTCTGCGAACGGAAACAAATAAGCCTCACGGGTCATTAGTACCGGTTAGCTCAACGCATTACTGCGCTTACACATCCGGCCTATCTACCTGGTGGTCTACCAGGACCCTTCAGGGGGCTCGAGGCCCCAGGGAGATCTCATCTCGGGAGTGGCTTGGCGCTTAGATGCTTTCAGCGCTTATCCATTCCGAGCATAGCTACCCGGCGCTGCCACTGACATGACAACCGGAACACCAGAGGCTCGT
>JAITDG010000035.1 GCA_031282685.1 Puniceicoccales bacterium
GGAGTTCAGACGTGTGCTCTTCCGATCTCCACGGGCTCCACGGGCGGGTTGTGCTCATCGGCCGCGAAAAAACGAACTTTCGCCTCGTTCCTGTCCTGTAAAAAATTTCCCGCAATGGCCCGGTATTTCCGGTCCATTAGAAAAGTTTTTGCCGGCTCGCCGCCCGTCCCGCGCACGTAAATAAATGCGACGGCGGCCCTTTCGCTAATACCTTCCGCGCTGAGGGGCGATCCGTCTAGCCCGCAAAATGTGATGTCACTCGGTCTTTTTTCCGCTTCCGCAAAAAAAACTAGGCGCGTGCCCGCAGCGACGTCCGCACCAAAGCATTTTTCCATGGCCGCTTTCGCGCGTTCGGAACTCTGCTGCAACATTTGCGCTGCGTTGGCGGACTGCGGCGCGACGTCGGGCCGAAGGCTCGGTTTCGTACGTATTCTCCTTGGCTCGGCCGACGGTCCTCCGAAAAAACTTTTGCGATCTGGTGGCACCCAGGAGTGGGAAACACCGCCCCCGGGCAGCACTCTCTCTGGACCGCTCACTGCCACCGGGCGAATTATAGGGCACGGTCCCGGCGCTGGCAAGTCCAAGAGAGCAGCTCACTGGGCCGGCGGTGGCGGCCGGAGCCGGAGCCAGCGGCGGAAGCGGGTGGCGTAGAAGAGCACCATTACGACGTTGCTCAGGGCCTCGGCGGCGAGAAAGGAGGTGGCGTCGTGGGTCTTGCGCAGAAGGACATAGGAAGGAAAAACGACAATGCCGCTGTAGAATACGATGTTGACCCACATGGTGAAGCGGGTGTCGCCGAAGGCGGTCAGAGTCTGCCGCAGGTTAAACGTGACACTCTCCGACGCGATGGCGACCCAGGAAAGAATCAGCATGCCGTACAGCATGCGATAGAAGCTGTCCGGCAGGGAGCCGCTGCAGATAATCGCCACAAGGGGACGGGGATAGGCCACCATGAGCAGAAAGGAGGCCGTGAATGCGATCGCCGACAGCTTGATCCAGGAGCGGCTATTGCGGACCACCGTGTCCCAATCATTAGCTCCGTAGGCATTAGAAACGACCGTGCTGACGCCGAAGGAGATACCTTCGATAAAAAAAAGCATGCAGTAGAAGGCCGACTGGCTGACGCCGAATGCGGTAAAATTCTCCGCCGGAACAAAATTGGCCATTACCTGGGCAATCCAGCTCCAGAGAGAAAAATTGACGAAGGCGGCAAAGCCGTTCGGAGCGCCGATGCGCAAACATTCCCAAAAAAGATGCCGATTAAAGCGCATATCCCTGCTACGGAATTCGATGGCACTTTTTTTCGACAGGAACGGGAAAAGAAAAAGGAAAAGAGCGGCAAGCGTAGCAATTACGGTGCCGACGGCGGAGCCCACGATGCCCATTTCCGGGAACGGGCCAATGCCGAAGACCAAAAAAATGTCCAAAAGCACGTTCAATAGGTTGGTGACGACGGAGACAACAAAAACGAAGCCGGTCTTGCCGCGGCCCGTATAGAACGCGGCGAGAGCTCCGGAGGCGGCCAGAGAAATGGCCACGTTGGGGAAAAGTATGCGCAAGTAAGGCACGCCAAGTTCCCGAAGGCCGGGCGCCAGGAGGTGGGGCGCCAGAAACCAGCCGGCAATGGCCAGCGGAACCAGCAGTACGGCCGAGAACCAGAGCATCTGCCAGACCGTGGTCCCGATGCGGCCGTACTCGCCGGAGCCATTGAAACGGCCCACCAGCACGCCGGCGATGGAAATGATCGTCAAAATGGGGCAGTAGGCGGTCCAGATCCAGGGCATTGCGCCGAGATTGGCATTGAAAGTGTCGGCGGAGTAGTGGGCCAGCACGATCCGATCCCCGACCAGCATGAACATGTTAGACGCCGAAGATATTATCAGCGGCCACGCTACGGCCCACAGTTCCCGCAGCGAACCGCTCCCGTACTTCGTCAGCGACTTCATAGCCCGGCCGGCAAAACTGCTTTCCTTCCTCTGGCGCTTCCATCGGGATTCGAACCCAAATCACCGGTTCCGGAGACCGGTATTCTATCCATTGAACTATGGAAGCCGCCCGCCACTGTTGGCCCTTTCCGGAATAGAAAGCAAGCGCGAAAGGCAGGAAAATTCGACGGGCCCCGCGCCGCGGAACGCGGCGCGGGGCCGCGCACGGGAACAAACCGCCGACTCCGAGGGAGTCAATGGAAACTGCGGCCGGCCGACGCACTCAGGGGGCGGCGGAGGCCAACTTCTTCTCCTCGGCCTTTTTCGCCGCCAGGACTTCAATTTTTCGGCCGAGGCCCTTCACGGAGAGAATCCAGAAGCCGCAGATCGCAAAAAACGCGACGGCGACGAAGGGCGCAATTTGGAAATAGGATGCGCCCGGCATGAGGAGGAAAAGGAGGGCCTGGTAGCCGGCGCCGCCCGACTTTCCAAAGCGGCCGCCCAGAACGTCCACCACGGCCTTACCTTTTACTTTCATTTCTTCGTCGAGGGGGATGTAGGCCATCTCCTTAGTGAGGTCAAAGAGGGCGTATTTGGTGGATTTCACCAGCACGTTGACGGTGGCGCCAAAAAATACCGCCAGCACCAGAGAGGAAACGCCGATATTGGAAAGGAAACCCTCCAGGCCGCCCTTGAAGAGCACAAAAATGAAAAAAGCGCCCCCCAGGAGCAGCAGCATGGCCGGCGTGATGACGGCGGCCGTGAACCAGCGGAACATGCGGAGGATATTGCCGCCCACGAACATCATGGCCATGGAGACAAAGCCGGTGATGAGGGTAAAGCGGCTCATGAAGAGGTTATAGCCGCTGGGATCCGGGTAGCGCAGCTTTAGCTGGCTCTTCCAGACGCCCTCCACGAAATTAATGCTGATGCCGTAGGAGACGACCAGCATGGCGATGAGACCCAGGTAGGGGGACGTGAAAATGGTTTTAAAACTCTGCGCCATGGACATGGTCAACTTCTTCTTCGAGCTGCGGGCCGCGCCGGGATCGTAGAAGCGCTTATCGGTGAGTACCCGCAGGTGCATCCAGCGGTAAACGGCCATGATGCAGAGGCCAAAGACCACGACCAGGCCCATGAGCCAGCGGAGAGAATTACCCCAGACATCCACGGCGGCGGTACTTAAAGAGCTGGCCTTCGCCACCGATTCGCCGATGGTGCCCGAAAGCAGCAGCGCCGTCTGGGCCATGAGTCCGAAGAAGGCGTAGTGCCGCTTGGCCTCGCTCACCCGCGTGATTTGGTTGGCGAACTGCCAGAAGGACAGCGAGATGATGGCACTGCCCCAGAGCTCCGCCAGGATATAGAATAGGGAGTAGGTCCAGTTGCCGCCGATGGCGATGAGCCAGCGGTAGCGGGGAAACGCCTCCTGCCAGGCGGTCACGTTGGCGATGGAGGGCTGGAATAGCTCCAAATTCGGATAGATGACGAAGCCGAACAGGCCGAAGAATAGAATGAAGGGCGCGATGGTGGCGTAGAATAGCTTCTCACTGGCTAGCAAATTGCTGGCTTTAGCATAGACGACCAGGAAGATGACAGCCGCCGGCGTGACGCAGAACAACTTCAAAAAGGAGAGCACCTCCGCCCCCGAATTGGGCGCCGTGACCACCAGTGCGTCCTTTGCGTTCCGCAGGAGGGAATAGATCGTCAAAATAAAGAAAAAAATGAACGCCATCGGCAACACCTTCTTCAGTTCGTAGGTGTGGATGGGGAAAAATAACTTGCGCAGCGTAGAAAAATCGCGCGGGCCGTCTGTGTTCGGTGCCATGACTCCTCCAGAATTTGTCCGGGAAAAGCACAGCCTATCGCGAAATCGCGCCGCCCCTTTTCCCGCCGTTTAGCCAACAGCTACGGCCTTCCTCCGGGAAAACAAGCTTTATGTTCACAAAAAAATTGCCCGCCCGCCGCCGCCATTTCCCTTGCCTCCTCCGTCGGTTTCCTTCTCCCTGCGGCCGTGGGACCTCGCATTTCCGTCGCCCTTTCCGGAGGGGTGGACAGTGCCGTTGCGGCCCATCTGCTGCTGGAGAATGGCTACTCCGTGGAAGCCATCCACATGCGCACCTGGCAGAGCGAGGACGGCGCCGGCGAATGTCCCTGGCAGGAGGATCGGGACAGCGCCCGGACGGTGGCCGAGTATTTGGGAATTCCCTTCCGCATCGAGAGTTTGATCTCCGCCTACCGGCAGCACGTCGTCGATCCGCTCGTCGCCGGCTACGGCGCCGGCCGCACGCCAAACCCGGACGTGCTCTGCAACCGGGCCATCAAATTCGGCGTCCTCCTCGAGAGTGCCCTCGCCTCCGGCTGCAACTTCCTCGCCACCGGCCACTACTGCCGCGCCGAACACTCGCCATCCGGCGAACATATCCTCCGTCGCGGACTGGATCAAACCAAAGACCAGTCCTATTTTCTCGCCGCCGTCCGCCGGGAGGCGCTGCCGCACGTCCTTTTCCCTCTCGGTGGACTTACAAAAAAAGAGGTACGTCGGATGGCCCGGGAAATTGGACTCCCCAACGCGGAACGGAAGGAGAGCCAGGACATCTGCTTCCTGGGCGGGAAAATTCCGATCCAAGAGTTCCTCGGCCGCTACTTGCCCAACTCGCCGGGGGACATCCTCTCACGGGAGGGAAAAATTCTCGGCCGGCACCGGGGACTATTCCGCCACACGCTGGGCCAGCGGAAGGGCCTGGCCGTGCCGTCCAACCGGGACTTTGAAAAGTACGTCGTCGTGGGGAAAGATCTGGAACGAAACACGCTAACGGTTGCCTTCGAGTCGGACCGGGAAAACGGCCTATGGAGCGATTCGGCGGAGCTGCAAAATTTGAACTTTCTCTGCGAACCGATCATGGGCGAGAGGCGCCTACTCACGGAGCCCCGCTTCCGGGACCCGCCCACGGCCGCCGCCATTGACTTCCGCGGAGACGGCACTGCCCATGTGCGCTTTGAAAAAGCGCAGAGGGCGCTCGCGGAGGGCCAAACGCTGGCCTTCTACGACGGCGACCGACTCCTCGGCGGCGGGACCTACGGCCCTAGTCGCCGGAGGGAGCTCGAAGGGTAAGTGCCGCCCGCGGTGTGACGAAAAGTGGGACTTGCCGGGAGCGGAAGTGGCCCCATGGTGCCAAGAACGGACATGGATTTTGAGACGGCGATCGGGCTGGAAGTTCACGTGCAGCTTCGGACTAAATCGAAGGCTTTTTCCCGTTCCCGCTGCAGTTTCGGCGAAGAACCCAACCGGGCCACGGATCCGGTCGTCCTGGGTCTGCCGGGAGCGCTGCCGGTGCTGAACGGTGAGGCCATCCGGCAAATCGTCCGGGCCGGCATGCTCTTCGACTGCACCATCGCGGAGCTGTGCCACTGGGACCGGAAAAATTACTTCTACCCCGATAGCCCAAAAAATTACCAAATTACTCAGCAGGAGAAGCCGATCTGCCGAGGCGGCGCCGTAGAAATCGAGCTGCCGGGCCCCGCCCGCAACGTGCAGGGCGCGCACAGGAAGGTGCGGCTGAACCGTATCCATTTAGAGGAGGACGTGGGAAAACTGAGCCACGGCGGCAGCCGGTCCCTGGTGGACTTCAACCGGGCCGGCGTCCCCCTGGCGGAAATTGTCTCCGAGCCGGATCTGCAGGGCGCCGAGGAGGTGGCCGCGTTCCTCAACGCCATTCGCACGTACCTGTCCTATGCCGCCATATCCGATTGCGACATGGAAAAGGGACAAATGCGCTGTGACGTAAATGTTAGCCTAAAGCCGAAGGGGGACGGCCCACTCGGCACCCGCGTGGAGTACAAAAATTTAAATTCCATCTCCGGAGTGCGCAATGCCATCTGCCACGAAATCGACCGCCAGAGCCGCATCCTGTCCGCCGGTGGAAAAATTTCGCAGGAAACCCGCCGCTGGGACGCCAAGGGGAATACGTCCGAAGGCATGCGGGCCAAAGAGATGGCCCACGACTACTGCTACTTTCCGGAGCCGGACATCCCGCCCCTGCGGCTGAGCGAAAGTGAGCTCCGACCCATCCGCGAATCTCTCCCCGAGAGGCCCTTCGATCGCCAGCGCCGCTTCCAGGAAAGCTACGGCCTGCCCTACACGCTCACCTCCGTGCTCTGCCCGTCCCGCCCGCTGGCTGACTTTTTCGAGGCGGCGGCGGCCGGCGGCGCCGATCCAAAATCCGTCGCCAATCTCATCGCCAATGACCTCCTGCGGGAAATGGCGCTGGCCGGGGAGGAAGATTTTCGCATCCGGCCGGAAGAGCTGGGCGAACTGGCGAAGGCCATCGGCGCCGGCCGCGTGCCCAAGCAGAGGGCCCAGGATGCTCTTGCGGAAGCCTATCGAAAACGGACCGGCCTTTCCGAGTTTTTGGAAAATTTGCCCGCGCCGGAAGATCGGGAGGACGGCGCTGGCCAGTTGAAAGAGCTCTGCCAAAGGGCCATCGGAGCTTGCCCGAAGGCCGTCGCAGAATTCCGGGCCGGCAAAAGCTCAGCCATCAACGCCATAAAGGGGTTTGCCATGAAGGAGTCCCGCGGGAAAGTGGATCCCGCCCTCCTGGATAAAATCTTGCGCGAATTGCTCTAGGGCATCGAAATTTTTTTAGTAACTCCAATTTCTTCGCCCGCAGTGCCCTCCGTCGCATTCACAGCGGGAGCAGTGGCTAGTATTTTGCGACACAGCTTTAACTAGAGTTGTAAATGACGTCCTCGAACTAACTCCCTAGGCGCCCAAAATGGCGTCCAGATACTCGGCCACGGAGAAGGGTCGCAGGTCCTCCGCGCCTTCCCCCAAGCCTATGAAGTAGATGGGCAATTTCATCGTCCGGTAGATGGGAACGATGGCTCCTCCGCGGGCGCTGCCGTCCAACTTTGTGACGATCAAACCACTGAGCGGGAAGGCATCGTGAAAAATTTCCGCCTGTCGAAGTCCGTTGGTTCCCTGGTGGCCGTCGAGGACTAGCCAGCCGTGGATGGGAATTTCGGGCCCTTTCCGCTCCAGCACCCGCCGCAATTTTGCAAGTTCCTCGAGAAGATGGTCTTGAGTGTGAAGTCGGCCGGCCGTGTCGAGGATGAGCAGGTCCTTTCCCCGCGCCAGCGCCGCAGAGAGAGCATCGTAGGCCACGGCCGCCGCGTCGGCCCCCCGCCGACTGCGGACGATCTCCACGCCCAGTCGCTCGGCCCAAAGACATAGCTGCTCGTTGGCGGCCGCCCGAAAGGTGTCGCAGGAGCCCAGGAGAACCTTTTTTCCTTCCCCCGTGAAATGGGCGGCCAACTTCGCCGCCGCGGTGGTCTTGCCGCTCCCGTTAACTCCCAACAGGCAAATTACTTCCGGCTGCGACCGAATCGCAAGCCGTCCCTCGGAGCCCGCCAAAAGCCGTTCCAGCGGAGCGCGGGCGGCGGTCGACGGATCGCCCCGGCCGACGGCGTCTAAAATCGCAGCAACCGCTTCCCGGCCCAGGTCCGCTCCGTAGAGCAGCGCCTCCAGCCCCTCCCGGTCCTCGGCGGAAATTTTTTTCCCGCCAAAAACGGAAGAAATCTTCCCGCCCAGGGCTTTCGCACCGCGTCCCAGTCCCCGCCGGAGTTTTTCAAAAAAGCCCACCACGGGCCGTGGATTTCAAAAAAAATTCTGCCGTTCAATCGAAATGTGCGGCCGACCGCGGTCGACGGTTGGCCCGCGGCGACTTCGATCCGCTCTTTCCCGTTGCCAGTGGCAGGCACTGCGCTAGGCCATGGGGCCATGTCTGTCCTCGTCACTGGACTGCAGCCGACGGCCGGGATCCACCTGGGCAATTACTTGGGCGCGGTCCGCTCCTGGCCCCTCCTGCAGCAGCGGGCGGAAAGCTTTTTTTTCCTCGCCGATCTGCACGCACTCACGGTGCCGCAGGATCCAAAGCAACTGCGGGACAATACGTTAGACTGCGTCGCCATGCTCCTCGGCTGCGGCGTCGACCCCGAGCGGGCCCACATCTTCGTCCAGTCCCAGCTGCGCGGCCACACGGAATTGGCCTGGTTTCTCGGCTGTCGCACATCCCTCGGCCAGCTAGAGCGCATGACACAGTTCAAGGACAAGGCCGCCAAGCAGAAGGACGACTTTGTCGGCGCGGGTCTGCTCTACTACCCCGTGCTCATGGCGGCGGATATCTTACTCTACGGAGCGAATTTAGTCCCAGTCGGGGAGGATCAGCGACAGCACCTGGAGCTCACTCGGGACCTGGCCGTCCGCTTCAACGGCTCCTATCCCGGCACATTTGTCGTACCGGAGGCATTTTACCCGGAAAATTGCGCCCGCGTGATGTCCCTCCAAAATCCGACCGTCAAAATGTCCAAGTCAGACCCCAATCGGGCCGGCGTACTCTTTCTTAGTGACAGCGATGGGACAATTCGAAAAAAAATCCGCTCGGCCGTGACCGATTCCGGCCGGGAACTGCGGGCCGACCCGACAAAACCCGGCATTACGAACCTTTTAAACATTCTCAGCGGCCTGACAGGGAAGCCGATTGCGGAGCTGGAGCGGCACTACGGGGGCAGTTCCTACGGCGATTTCAAGGGAGCCGTAGCCGAATCGGCCGTCGCCGTGCTCGGTCCAATCCGCGAGAAGTACTTCGAATTGAAGGGGAAAAGTGATTTTTTGCGGGACGTGCTGGCGGAAGGGCGGAATGCGGCCCAGGCCCGCGCCGACGGCACGCTGGCCATCGTTCGCGATCGAATTGGCCTGCTATGAGTTAGCAACTTTCCCATCCCGGATGGCCATTAAATCAAAATTTTGTCGGGGAAAATCCCTTGACTAGTTGTAAACTTTTAGCAAAACTTAAACCCTATGGGTGCCTATGTCGATGGAGTGGACTGGCTACGTGATGTCTCCACACCGCCTTCGGTCGAGGAACCGGAGACCGTTCAAAAGCCGAGACGGGACGGGCTGGCGCGCCTGTGGGATGGGCTGGTGGAGGACCTTTTTTCCGGCAACATTGGCGAACTGCAGGTGGCAGTTTTCGCCCTAATGCGCTGCGCTGCTGGACTCTCAAGTGCGGACAAAAATTTCTCCCAAGAGAAAATTCGAGAAACCCTGCTGCGCTATGCCGATTTTCTGGGAGATGGCCCCGCACGGTCCCCGGAGGAGCGGGAGGAGCGCGCCAACGGGCTGGTCCGCTTCGCGCGCGACAGCAAAAACAACTGCAGTGACGTCATTTGCGACGATAGGGCCCAGAGAAACGTGCTCGCCTACGCCCGCTCGCTGATTCCCCAATTTAGCGGTGGACTGAGCGAACTCAACGCCATTGTTGAAACATTCCTCTGGAAGCACTTCCCGTCGGACGGAGCACTGCTGGACGGCTTTTTACTCACGCGCTTTCCCAAGAGGGAAGTGGGCATCGAAGGCCGAATTTGGGCCTATACGGACCCGGTCGGTCGGCTGCGACTCATCACCGGCGGCGATTTCGGGACCAACTGCCGAAAACAGCAGCTTTTTTTGCGCCTGAACCGCTTTCTGAGCCACCGGGATGCGGATGGCCTACTGAAAAGCATTTCCGACTGCGCAATTTCGCGGAAGGGGCAGTTGCCGCCGCTCTCAATTTTCTGCAAAGATCTGACAAGTAATGAGTTGGTTCTACTGGCGCTGGATACGGCGATCGGCACGCCGGTCCGGCAGCGGCCGATGGAGGGCTCCTGCTTTGCGACGGCCCCCGTGGGCAATGCGCAGTCGAACGACCCGCTCGCACTGGTACGCCTATTCGAGCAGATAGTCCGCCTCGGCGGCATCGAAGTGGAAATGCCGTCCGACCCAAAAAATTCCATCCTCGTCCCCTGCAATTGCTACGAAGACAAGTGGGAGAAGGGCACCAGCAACGCGGAAATTATGCAGTACGCCATAGTGCGCACCGTCGCGGACGCGGCGCCGTTCTACGACAGCCGCTACTACAGAGATCCACAAACTATTTTCCCTCAGGAAGTTAACGCCATTAACGATCTGCTCCAGTCCGGCGAATTTTCGGCGAATCGGAGGCTAATCTACGAGGAACCGCGCTACGATTCTTCGGTGGCGGCGGACGGGATCAATGGGGCGCCCGAGGAAAAGGGCGCCAGAGTTCATCACATTGGCCTGGAGGGAGAAAAACTTTTACGGCCGGCGAATTCGCCGGCCGCCCTCCGGGAATTCATCGGCGAGGTGGAGAGATTCATCGAAAAAATTCCCGCCGATACTGAGGCTAGTTTGGTGCGCAAAAAGAAGTTGGAAGAGGCCGTAAAAAAAATACGCGCCCTGCCGAATATTTTCACCGGGGCCGGCAGGCCCTGGCGCGGCGCCATGGGCGGCGTCCCCGTTCCGGGGCAAAAGGAGCTCGATCCGTGTCCCATGCCGCCGGTACTGAAGAGACCTCGCGACGCGGAAGACCTCTTCCGCGGCTGGTTCGAAATTTTGGACAAGTACTCCGCCGTCGAAGCACCAAAAGTACTCGTTTGGGGGGAAGGGCACGTGTATAATCTCTCCCCAGAGTTCTCCCAGATGGTGATGGAAGCGCTTCATTCCCCCGGCACGGCGCAAGAGCGGGCCAATCGCCTCATGGATCTCGTCCGAAAGAGCGGCAAACCACTGCTGTTCATCGATCCTAACTGGAAAGGAGTCTGCGGGGTCGGCCTCTGCCACTGCGGCGGCAACAAGTTGGAACTTTTTCTGCAGAGGGAAGATGGCTATGGTCTGAGAATAAGGCCACAGCATCCTATTTTCTATAGAAATTTGTGCGCATTCGTATAGGAGGGAGGCGATGGATGAGCCCATCAAAATAACATCCTGCGGAAAGACGTATCTCTGGGGGGTGCCGGAAGATCCAAAGGGAGCGCGGGTCTGGATTGGGACCTCCGAGGCGCCGATCGAGGGCCCGTTTAATTTTTCGGAATTGCTGGAGCGCATGCCGGGCGGGAATGGTGCGGAAAGTATTCTGGCCTACGTGCTAGCCGTCAATTGCGTCGCATTTCACTACGTCTTCGATCCGATTTTGAGCGAAGACATGATTCCCCTCTATTTTCCCGAAAATTCTCCGGTGCAGGCGGATAAGGTAGCGCTAATTCGGCCGCCTCTGCGGGAAGGAAAAAAAATCATCTACTGCGCACGGGCGAAATTTTTGCCCGCCATTCCCTACCGGATCCTCGGCCCCAACGAAATGGGCGGGTTCCGCGGCGAGCCCCTGTGATGGAATACGTTTGACAGACCCGGCGGCCCGCCTAGCCGATTTTCCAGGCCCTCATCGTCTAACGGTTAGGACACCGGATTCTCATTCCGGCAATCGGGGTTCGATTCCCCGTGGGGGTGCCAGCGTTTTTCCCGATTCCAATGGACGCCACTTTAGTCTTCGCCCTCTGCACCAGGAAGATCTGCGGGAAAGAATTAGTTTAAAAAGAGAAATTAACCGCTAGAATCAGCCGGCCGCGAACATGGCTGCTCGAGCGGCCCAAATTGGCAGAGGCATTTTTTAAAAAATGCGATGCTGAAAAGCACCAGGAGTAAAATCGAGAATAAAAATTAAAAATATTGTCGCACTTTTCCAAAAATCATCCAACGCACAAGTTGAGATTGGTTAGCATTTTGGAGTAAAAAAGAAATTTAATGTCGACTCAAAGAAAACCAACTCTCGGTTTTAAAAACTTTAAAAATACTACCCGGCTCCCGGAGAAAAATTCTGGGGGAAATGGTCAAATTTAAATTTCTATCTATTGCTAAGATGGCTGCGTTCTTCTTTAGATAAAAAATTCAACAGATCGATCATGTGCCGGATTTTTGTAGATGTGGCCGACGGGAATGGGGAAGAGATTTTGTTTTCCCGAAGTGCGGAAAAGCTAAGCTGGGGCAGTGGAGAAATTTTTTGCAGAGCTAATTCGTTCTCCGGCGGAGCTGGGGGCAGCGGTTTGCGGTCCCGTTTTGCGGGTCTCCATCGGCCGGAGAATTTTAGAAATCCTTTCTCCGCAAGGAGTTTTACGTAAATACACCGTTTCAACGGGAAGAGCTCCGCCCAGCTGCCGGGAAGGTTCCTTCGGTACGCCGTCGGGCTGGCACGCGGTCGTGGAGAAGTATGGCGACGGACTCGCCGAGGGAGCTGTGCTGATCGGCCGCCGGCCAACCGGTAAGTTCTTTTGGGAGTACGGCGATTGGCAAAAACGCTCCTACGTGACTACCCGGATCCTGCGGCTGCGGGGCCTGGAAGAGGGCCGCAATGTGGGCATCGGACCGGACGGGCACTCCTGCGATAGCTACGGTCGCCACATCTACATCCACGGCAATTGTCCGGGGGGAATGGCCGGCACGGGCGGCTGCATCGCCCTTCGGACCCGGGACATGGCCGAGCTCTACGATCTATGTTCCGTTGGTACCGCCGTTTTCATTGATCTCTAGCCTTTTTTTGGCCTCCCGGCGACGGCGAAAGCGATCGAAAATTGTAAAAACAGAGACGGAAATGAAGGTGCAGGCAAATCCTACGAGCGTGCCGCCGAGGGTGATAAGTGCTAGGGCGCGGGCAAAAAGTCGACCAGCCCCCGCCACCGGTCGGTAGGAGAGGTCCACAGTCATCAGCCCGTCCGAAAAAAGGCGGACTGCCCATCTGCCTGTCGCGTAGAGAAATGGCCAGAGGAACGGAATGGTCAAGGGCGTGCTGACGAGCTGGACGGCTAGTGCAATTATTAGGTTGGCGCGGAAAAGAAAAACACACAAAATCGCGAGGATTGTGTGTACGCCGAACAGGGGGGATAGGGCCACGACCCAGCCTACGAGGAAAGCCGACGCAACCTCGTCTCTATCAAGGGACCAGAGAAACTTTGCATCCCGCGCGCGCCGCATTAGCCCGCCCACGAGGGGAATCCTCTCCAACCGCTCCCGGTTCGGCACATGGCGCGAAAGCCACCGAAACCTCCGGCCGCCTGACTTGCCTTCTCCTTCCTCCGAACCCATGACAGCCCCTCCGGCAACTTCTCACCGGCCGGTGCCCAGAGAGGGGGTCGAACCCTCACTCCCGCAAAGGAATCGGATTTTGAGTCCGACGCGTCTGCCGATTCCGCCATCCGGGCCCATACAGTCGACTAGCGAGGTCCCGATCGAGGGCAAGGGAAAAACTACCAAAAAATTCGCCCGGAATTTTATTAAAAGCTTATAAGTGCCAGACGAACACAACCGGCGGCGGCATTTTGCTGCTACATTTCGATGTCTAAGTTTTGCAATTTGCGACAGTTTCGGCGGGAAATTGAACAAATTTAAATCGCTTTCCGAAGAAATAAAAATCATTAGACATATGTCTTTAATACTAGGCACAGTGTGACAGACAGGAAATTGAAAATATTACTAATTTTCCTAAAAAAAATAGAATTTCAGAAAAAGGAAATTCCAGAATTTCCCATATTTTCCCTACGTCATCATAGAACATAAAAAATCAAAATTGCCGGACTGACAATTCCATTTGAACTTCTGGGCCATGGGTCTTTTTTCCAGCATGACGGGCTGCGATTCAACCAATTGAACGCATCTACCGCCTGCCCTTCGACTATTTTTCCACCTCTCCGATGGTCCGTAGAACTTTCCCCAAGTCGCTGCCGTCCACGGAAAAATCAATGGTGGCGGACCCTTCCCCAAATCGAACGACGAGATCGAATCCCTGGCCAACTTCCTCCAAGCCAACCAGTTTCGATAGATCCAGATGGGCACGGGCAACCGTGTCCGATTCGAAGGCCATCGCTTGGGCGAGGGAGGTCCCCGATGGGGCGCCGGCTAGAAAGTCATCCAAAATAGATCGCATGGCCTTCGTGTCGTTCGTCATAGCAACCGCACCGTCGCCGAGCGGACAAAAGAAATATTCATTTTTGAAAGAGAAGGGGGTCAACTCCAGCCCCTCCTCGCCGGGAGCCGGGAAGGAGCCCTCCATCCGGACGGTGACCGAAATCACTGGAATAGCCCGGTGGCGGAACGCCTGCCTATCTACCTCTGCGGCAATGCGAAATTCCGAGTCGGATGGCAGCGGCGCCAGCTGGGCGGCGAGAGCGGGAATGAGCTTTTCGCAGCCAAAGTCGAGCCAGCTGCCCAGCCGTTCCCGATCGGCCCGCAGGGCGAAAATACGCCGGATGGAGCCGTCATCGGACCGCTGGGACGCCACGGCGCCGGAAAATTGGGAAAAAATTTCCGCGAAAAAATTGTAGACTTCTCGCTCGGAAACGTCCCCTAAACTCTGGGCCCCGTAAGAGAAAAAATTATCAACGGCCAACTCCAGCAGCCGGCAAAGCTTCTTCGGATCACAGCGAAAAAGCAGTTGGATTTGCCCATCGGCCGCCATCGGCCCCGCAACGGACTGCAGGCTAATTTTATCGCCCGGCGGGACAAAAATTTGCGCAAGATCGGTCCCCTCGCGGGCCGCTAGGCGCAGACTACCGAGAAATATTTTTCCTCGAAAATTTCCAACGAGAGCCAAGCCCTCCAGTTGACCGATAAAATTTTTCACCAGTTCGAAGCGGGTAAGAGCTGGCAAGTTATCACTCAAATTCCCGACATCCGCCAGCCGTTTTAGGAGACCTTTTTCGTAGGTGGCCAAAAAATTTTCGATAAAATCGGCGTGCACTTCGACGCGAAAATCATCTTCGAGGGGCCGGGCGGCCAGCATCGACAGGGCTCCATTTGGCCCATTTTCGACGGCAGCAGTTAGCGGTCCACCGCCGACTCCGACGAAGGTCCAATCGCCAACATTCTGTGCTTGCAGGTTTTGCAGCGATAGGGA
>JAITDG010000023.1 GCA_031282685.1 Puniceicoccales bacterium
AATGCCGTTCTGGCGGAGAAAGATTTGGAGGACGCACAGAGAGCGGTAAATGCAAAAATTAATGCATCGGTCATAAGCGAAATAGACAAAAAAAATGGTGGCATAATACTGAATGAAAAGGATAACAGATCCATAGTGGCGAAAATGAAGGCGTCGGTGAAGGACTGCGCCCGTGATGGGAGCTACGGAAAACGCCTACTTGACGCGCTATCGACTGGAGATGTCGGCGCGATTTTGTGCGCAAATAGCACTAACACTGCGATAGATACTGCTACTATCAAGAAAATCTCAGTTGAATTTATAGATAGTACTCTTATAGAAGTAATTGAATCTTTTAGCTATGAAAATGGAACTTTCACTTTTTACAATCCTCAGTTCAAAAAACTAACTGACGCCACAAAACTAGATGCTGCGTACGAGGTAATTCTGAACGAAATTTCGGGAGGCATCACTGCAGCCGCTGAAGAAATTCGCAAAAGCATTGGTTTGTTTTCCGCCCTAGTGCCGAAAGCAACCACAACTAACCTCGCAGAGAAGCAGGCGGCGGAGCTCAATGGACTAATCGGAGCCGTTCGCGAAATTCGACGGGACATGGCTAGGGAGATTGCAGATGAATTCAATAATTGCGAAGTTGATATGAGTAAAAAAGAGGTAACGAAAAACGGCACAGTGGAGATCGGCTCAGCGGGAATGCCCCTTGCGAAGGCGATCGTTTTTCTTGCGCAGGACGAGACCATCCAAAAAGGAGCATCCCGCGAAATTGATTCCCTGAAAAAGGCAAAGAAGGTCATTGGAGACCTGAACGAAAAGCTGCATCCTTCGATCTTTCCGAATCTGTCGTAGCGGGTCCAGGCGGGCCAGCCGGGAGAGGAAGCCGCTCCGGTCGCAGTCGGCTGTAAATCGGCGGCTTTTCGCTTGCACTCCTTATGCTTATGCAATGGAGTGGGCCAACTCCTGGGCGCTCTCACTGCTAAGATTTTCACGAATTAGATTTCGCTTTTTACTTGCTTTTCCATCTAGAAACCTCCAAATGAAAGTTTGGAGGAGAGACATGAGTTTGAGTTTATTTCAGAGGGCAGCGGTTGGGAATAGAGTTAATTTGATATTGGCCGAAAGACTCGCAATCGAATATGGAGGCGAAGTTACGGAGAACATTACGGCAAAAACCGCGACTGACTTTGTGGGTGTCCTAAAAAGGACTTCCGGTGTGGATCTTTCGCTAGTGGGAGAAGCGGAGAGGGTTTTGGCCCGCCTGGATTTGACGACGGGCGAAAAGATCATTTACTGGATTGTGCTCTTACTTACGTTTGGCATATACCCTCATGTCACTACTAACAAGGTAGTTACCCTACTAAAGCAGGCCAGTCCGGATACTATAACAAATGAAGATTTAAAAAATCTTAATAGGATCATTGGCGAAATTAAAAATCGTGTGAACGAGATAATTTTCGTCGAACAAGTTGATGCTATGTTTAGCGTCTTAGGCGCTACGAAAGCTACCATAACTCTTGCCAACGGTTCAACGTTCCCGGTGGGCACCTCTGTTTTGGAAGTTGTATCGGAGGCGAAAGCCAATTCGGAAAATGTGAAGGGGACGTTTGATGCGAAAAAAGCCGCAGCAAGTCCAGAGGAGTTTGCTAAGCAGATCTGCTCTTGCTTCAACTGGGCAGCCGGCACTATCGCGCCAAAAGATGGTGCCGAATTTGCAAAAGATTCGAAACGGTTAGCGGTGACATTAGATGCCTTTGGTAGGGAAATCGAATTTCGAAAGGAAGAGGGCATAGTGGCTAACAAGAAGAAAGCTTTTGAAGAAAAACTCGTTACGGTTGCTTACAATAGAGTGGTGGGGGATAAAAATTTTTCACCTCAGCTTGGGACTTCTTTTAAAGATATTCTTAAGTCGATCGAAGATATTTCAGACAATAGTAAAATTGGTAAGCGGATATTCGATGCGATGAATAAAATTAAAGGCATCATTGGGCTTTGTCTTTCCGAAGATAGTAGTAAAGTCTCCAAATTTAAAGGAGTACATTGTAAATGTATTGGAGGGTTGTTGTTTCGCGATGTGACTGTAAAAGATTTTCTATCACAACTAATCGCAAATGATGATGGGACTTCCATGCCTACGGGAGGGAAAAGCCTAGATGTCGGAAAATTGGAGCTCCATAAAGGGGCTACGTACGCCGATGTGTTGGGCGTACTTAATGGCATGTTAAGTGATAGTGTCTTTGGGTTAATGGACGCCGGGAAAGTGGCTGATGTCGTGGGTGATCCTGAATTAGTTAAAATTAATAAGTTGACTAGACTCTTGTGCGAAATTCGAGGGGAAATGCTAGCTGAAATTGCTGAAAAAGCTCCTAAGTTAAGATTAGATCTATCTAAAGTGGAAATTACTGAGAATGGGAATAAAAAGACGGGGGGGAAGGATTGGAACCTTTTTCATGCAGTTAAGTTCTTTCGGCAAGATGATAAAATTAAAGGAACTAAGGCCAGTGAAGGCGCCTATGACGAGAATGAGGAATATAAGAAGGCGCAGACTACTTTAAGTGCCAAAAAAGCTGCTTTCGAGAGTAAGATCGTGTACGTCGAGAGGAAGAAAGAAACTGAAGCGGGTACCGCCGCCTCTTAGCCGGCTGCGCCGATCCCCGGCGCCAAAGCTGCCCCTAGGAAGTAGTAGGCCGATTGCCGCTCCGGTGGTGCTACGCTGTGACCAAGCCGCGGAAGAGGAATTCGCGGCTCGGTTTTATTTAATCGGGCAAAGTTCACTGCGTGGGATAGCTGTCTCCGCCGTACTGCTTTGAAATCTCCTTCCCGGGAAAGGCTTCCAAAATTTTCCCCCGCCGCGGGCGGAGCGACTCCATTTACTCTTGCGGGAGTTGAGTTGGACTTCAGTGTGCCAACAACTTGAATGGGAAAGCGATTTTGGATGGCGTTCGCGCTGGCGCTGTGGCCCGCCGCGGTCGGAATGGGGGGAGCAGTGGAACCGCTGCGGTTTGAATGGTCCGACGCCGTGCCCGTCGACGGTGCGGCGACCGTTGGAAAATTGGACAACGGCCTCCACTACTTCATACTGCCCCACCGGGAGCCGCCGGGTCGAGTAAGCGTGCGGCTCATCGTTGGGGTCGGCTCCCTGGCGGAGCGGGAGGACCAGCGCGGGCTGGCCCATTTTCTGGAGCACATCGCCTTCTGCGGTTCGGAAAATTTCTCCAAGGGGGACCTGATTGAGTATCTGCAGCGCATGGGGATGAAGTTTGGCAGCCACAGTAACGCCTATACGGATTTCACGGAAACGGTCTATATGCTGGAGCTGCCGGAGGGGGATCGGCAGACGGTGAAAGAAGGTCTGCTGGTGCTGCGCGACTACCTCTGCGCCTTGACCATTGCCCCGGAGGAGGTGGACCGGGAGCGGGGGGTAATTCTGTCGGAAATTCGCCACAGGGACTCGCCCCAGTACCGGGACGCGCTGGCCTACTATGCCTTTCTGTTCCCCTATTCGATTCTCGGGGGGCGCTTTCCTCTGGGGGATCGGGCCTCCGTGGAGTCACTTTCGGCCCAGAAGCTGCGGGAGTTCTACGAGCACTTCTATGTCCCCGCCAATGCGGCTCTTGTGCTAGTGGGGGACCTGGACCCGCTGGCGGCGGAGCGGTCCATAAAATTTCTGTTCGGCGATGTCCCGGCCGGACCGGAGCGGAGCGCTTGGCCGGTGGGCAGCTTTGCCGTTGCCGGCACTCGAGTAAAACTGCACCGGGAACCGGAATTGCCCCAGGCCCACGTTGATCTCTGCTGCCTGCGGCCCCTGGAGAATTTTTTGGATTGCCGGGCGACCCGCGAGGAGAAGTTGCTGCAGTGCCTGGGCTGTGCCATTTTGAGCCGGCGGCTGGAGACCCTCAGCAAGGAGCCGGACGCGACCTTCATCGAGGGCTCCGTGGAGGTTTGCCGTCCCGTTCGCCAGGCCATTCAGCTGGCGGCGGTGCAGCTTTCGGTTTTGCCCGATCGGGTCTGTGGAGCCCTTCGCGTGGCGGAGCAGGAGCTGCGGCGGGCTCTGGAGTACGGCTTCACGGAGAAGGAAGTGGATCGGGCCCGGCGGGAAATGGTCACCCAGTACCGGAATGCCCGGCTGCAGGCCCAATCGCTCCGTTCGTCGAATGTGGCCGGCATCTGGGCGACTTCCATCTGTTCCGGCCTTGCGCCCACGTCCCCCGAATGGGACGACGACTTTGCACGGGAAGTCCTAAAAAATGCGACGGCCCAGCGCACTTGGGAGGAATTCCAGCGGATCTGGGCCCCGACGAATCGGACCATCTATGTGGCCGGGGACTTGCCGGCGGGATTGACGGAAAACGCCATTCGCAGCACCTACTTCCGCTCGCGCCGGAACATCCTAAAACCTCCGCCGGCGGAACGCGATCGGGTCTTTGCCTACGAAGATTTCGGTGCGGCGGGGAAGGTGGTGGAGCGGTCGGAGAATAGGGAGTTGGGCCTGAGGCAGTTGCGCTTCGCAAACGGCGTTCGCATGAACTTCAAGGGGACGGACTTCGAGGCGGGCCAGCTGCACTTGCGGATCCGCTTCGGCCGCGGTCTTCTGTCCCAGCCGGAGACCAAGCCGGGCCTCTCCCGCTTTACGGAGTGGGCTTTCACGGAGGGTGGCCTGGGGAAGCACTCCATGGATGAGCTGCGGGATCTGACCGCCGGCCACGTGCTGAGTGCGGATTTTTCCGTGGGCCCCAATGCGTTCTACCTGGATGGCACTACGACGGCGGAGGACATCCGGCTCCAACTGCAGCTGCTGGCCGCCTACCTGAGCGATCCCGGCTTCCGGCCGGAGGGAGAAGCGATGGCCCGCAAGGTCATACCGCAGGCCTACGCCGGACTGGAGCGGACCGCCAAGGGGGCACTCAACCGCTACGGGGAACGCTTCTTGCACTGCGGCGACGGCCGCTTCGGCTACCCGGATCGGGAGACGATGGCCTCCTACTCCATGGAGGACCTGCGCCGTTGGCTGGAGCCGGAATTGCGCGATGGCTACTTGGAGATTTCCATCGTGGGGGATGGGGACCCGGAGCTTTTGGAAAGTGCGGTGGCCGACACGTTCGGCGCGCTGCCGGAGCGAAGGGGCCGGCCGGGGGAAATTCACGTGCCCATGGCCTTGCCGCGCGGGCAGGTGGCGAATTTCACGTTCGACTCGGAGATCCCCAAGGGACTAGTCCTCGTCTATTGGCCAACCGACGACCGCTGGAATATTTTGCAAAAACGCCATCTCGATCTGTTGGCGGACGCGCTGGAGGATCGACTCCGACTTCGAGTGCGGAAAGAGATGGGCGATACCTACTCCCCCTACGCCTATCAGGTTGCCAGTGCGGTATTTGATCACTACGGCTATGTCTGTGCCACCGCCCTGGTGGATGTGGCCCGGATCGACGAAGTGGCGCGCATGATCCAGGACATCGGCCAGGAGCTGCAAAAGTCCGAACCGACTGCGGACGAATTCCTTCGCATTCGGCGGCCGGCGCTGACGGAAGTCCGTGAGCTGCTCCGCAAGAATTCCTACTGGCTCCACTCCATCGACGGCTGCCAGGCCTATCCCGATCTGTTGGAGTACGTCAAAACGGTCATCCCCTTCTACGAGAACGTTCAGAGGGAAGACCTGAAGGACTGCCGGAAGTTCTTCGATGCCGACGGGGTGATCGTAATAAAGATTCGCCCAAAGGGATTTTAACCTAAATTCCTCGGCTCCCGCCGGCAAAAGCGCGGGGGAGCCGGCCGGCCCCCTAGGCGCCGGAGTTGTCCCGTTCGAAGAGGTCCCCGATTGTGCCGAACTCGCTCTTAGGGCCGCTGCTCTCCTTCCAGGCCTCGATTTCGTCCCGCAGTGCCTCCTCGTCGTAGTTCAGCGCCTTAATGGACAAGGCGATGCGTTCGGTCGTCGGGTCCAGCCGGATAACGACCGCTTCCACCTCCTGGCCCAGGGAAAGCACGGAGCTCACCTTTTCGGCCCGCTCTTCCTGGATTTGACTGATGTGAATGAATCCGTCAATGCCGCCGGGCAACTCCAGAAAAGCGCCAAAGTTGGTGAGTTTAACCACTTTCCCCTTCAGGCGGTCGCCGATCCGAATCCGCTCTTGGATATTACTCCAAGGATTTTCGCCGAGATTTTTGACACTCAACGAAATGCGCCGACTTTCGAGATCCACCGACATGACCATCGCCTCCACCTGGTCGCCCACCTTGAAGACCTCGCTCGGGTGGCCCAGGCGGCGGGTCCAGGAGATGTCGGAGACGTGCACCATGCCCTGGACACCCGGTTCCAGTTCCACGAAGGCGCCGTAGTTAGTCATATTTTGCACCACGCCGCTGACGGTGGAGCCGACCGGGTAGCGGTTCGTAATCTGTTCCCAGGGATTCTCTTCCAACTGCCTCAGGCCGAGAGAGATTTTCTGCTCCTTGGCGGAAACGGCGATGACCACCGCCTCCACCTCTTGGCCGATGCGGAGCAGGTCCGCCGGCTTGCTAATCTTTTTCCACCAGGAAAATTCCGTAATGTGAATGAGGGCTTCCAGCCCCTCCTCCAGCTCTACGAAGGCGCCGTAGGGCACCAAATTTACCACCTTGCCCCGCACGCAGGCGCCCACCGGGTAGCGGCGCTCCACGTCGTCCCATGGATTTGGCATTGTCTGCTTAAGGCCCAACGAGATGCGCTCCCGCTCCTTGTCGATGGCGATGACCATGACGGTCAGCTCCTCGCCCACCCGCAGGGACTGACTCGGGTGCGTGATTCGTCCCCAGCCGATGTCCGTCACGTGCAGCAGCCCATCCACGCCGTCCAGGTCCACGAAGGCGCCGTAGTCCGTGATATTTTTCACGGAGCCGCGCACGATGTCGCCCACCTTGATGGTATCAAAAATTTCCTTGGACCGGCGCCAGCGCTCTTCCTCTAGCAGCTCCCTGCGGGAGAGTACGATGTTACGACGTTCGTGGTTGATTTTGACCACCTTGAATTCGTAGGTGCGGCCGATGAGTTCCTCCACCCCCTTGGTCGGCTTCAAATCCACCTGGGACATTGGTAAAAATGCGTCTACGCCGATACTCACCGTGAGTCCACCCCGCGTCTTGGCCTTGACTTTCCCGGTCACGATGGCGCCCTCCTCCACGGTTTGGGCGATGCGCTCCCAATTCTTCTGCTGCTTTGCCCTGTCGTAGCAAAGCACCGGACAGCCGCTCGCGTCTTCCAGCTTGGCTAGAAAAACATCCACTGCCATGCCGGGATGCACCTCGGCCGGCTCTTCAAATTCGGAAAGGCGCACCCGCCCCTCCGACTTGGCGCCGACGTCGATTGACACCTCATTCTGGCAGATTTCTGTGATAACGCCGCCGACGATCTGCCCCTCCTCGAGGCGGGCGAGCGCGCTCCCGGCCAGGAGCTCCTCCATAATATTTTGCATAATTTTGCCTCCGAACGGATCGGAGGGTTTGCTGTGAAAACTAAAGAACGCGGAACCCCCGCATTCGTCTGGACCATCGGAACGCGGCCGCAGATGGCAAGACTTTTTGCCGGCGCCATTCCGGGCTCGGTCGGGGCCGGCGCCAAAGGGGTGGGTTAGAAAAAAGTAAAGTCTTTTTGCGGTTGGAGGACCGTTTCCATTTGACAGACCGGCTTTCGGTTGGCTAGACGGTGCCCGTTAGGAGAGAGGGATGGAGAAGATGGAATTGCTAACGGAAGTTCGTAGGGACCGGCGGAGGGGCGAGTTGCGCCGCGCACGGAAGGCGGGTCGGGTGCCCGCCGTCGCCTACGGGGAGTCGGGGAGCGAGGCGCTCTATGTCGATGGCGTGGAACTGCGTTCCGTTTTACGCCGCATTGCGGGGGGGGCGGCCATCGTCACTCTCACCATCGAAGGCAAGGGGAGATCGGCCGTTCTTGCTGAGGTGCAGCGGGATCCCATCGATGACAGCATTATTCACGTGGACTTCCATGAGGTCTCCATGAAGAAAAAAATGCATGCGCATATTCCGGTCTCGCTCGCCGGCGCGGAGGAATGCGTTGGCGTGAAGGCGGACGGCGGCGTGCTGGAGTTCCTGACCCACGTCCTAGAAATTCGCTGTTTGCCGAATGATCTGCCGTCCGGCTATGTGCTGGACGTTTCCCAGCTGCAGGTGGGCCAGATCGTCCACGTGCGGGATTTGAAACCGATCGACGGCGTGGAATTTCTCGGTTCGCCGGATTTGGTAATCGCTATCTGCGCTGCGCCGAAGACCCAAGCGGAGGAAAGTACTCCCAACGTTGCGGGAGGGGAAGTGGCCCCCGAAGCGGTGCCCGCCAAGGAGCCCAAGGAAAAGGGCAAGGCCTGAGGAACTTCAGTCGTTGGACTGGCGGCGGCTGTTGCAGTGAAATGGGCTTAGGGACATGTCGGGCGAAGAGAGGAGCCTTACGCTGCTGGTGGGGCTGGGAAATCCGGGGGCCATCTATGTGCACACGCGCCATAATATCGGCCAGTTCGTCCTCGATAATTTCGCCCGTCTGCAGGGATTGCGTTGGGTCAACAACAAGCGCCTCAACGCCGATCTGGCCCGCGGCCGCTTCGGCCGCTCCGACTACGTCCTAGTGCGGCCGCTCACCTTTATGAATGAGAGCGGCTACCCCGTCGGGCGGGTGGCGAGCTACTTCAAAGTGGAGCAGGGGCGGGTCATAGTCGTTTACGACGAAATAAATTTACCGCTCGGCAAATTCAAGGTCACCTACCGCAGCGGAGATGGGGGGCACAATGGCATGGCGAATGTGAACGCGCGGGTGGACGACTGTGTCCGCTTCCGCGTCGGCATCGGTCCAAAGTTGGACAAGGAAATGGACTTAAAGGACTACGTACTGAGCAAGTTCAGCGATGGGGAACAGGCGGCCCTCCTGCACGCCATGCCGGAAATTCTCGAGGGCCTAAAAAATCTTCTGATTTCTCCCCCGCGGGAACCTGCGAACGGCCACCCCACGCCTTCCGCCTAGGGCACTAAAACCAACCTGGTCGGGACGACTGGACTCGAACCAGCGACTTCTTGCTCCCAAAGCAAGCGCTCTAGCCAGACTGAGCTACGTCCCGTCGGCTGGCTGCCCGACAAGGATTCGAACCTTGACAAGCAGATCCAGAATCTGCTGTGCTACCGTTACACCATCGGGCAACGGGAGGAGCAATGGCTTGCGGCCTGGACTGGGCAAGTTTTTTCTCGCCGTTTCGGGAAAGCCTTCGCGGTTCGTCGCGCTGCGAAGGGAGATCGGACTTCTAACGCTCCGGGAGGGAATTTATTTGACCGAATTCCGCCGACCGGTAGCAATTAAAGCCGGTCGACGATTGGCTGTGCCAGTTTTGTCGCTTGCGTTGGAGGATTTGGAATGGGTAAAAATGTTTTGGCGGCGGTCTGCTGTGCCGTGATCTGTGTCTGCTGTGGGTGCACTACGGGGCACCATCGGACGAAGGATGGGGGCCGCCCGGTTCAAAGTAGCTTGCCGAAGGGCTTTTCCACCGGCTGGAAAGTTGATGGCCGGATGTATTTTGAAGAGATGGACGGCGACGGTTTTTCGGGGACCGTTACGCTCAGCCGCCAAGTGCGAAAAGGTTTGAAAAATGTCCTAAATGTGCAGACCGACAATGCTGGGGATGGCGGCCAGTTGACCGTCCTCAAGCGGGATGGGATCATAGTCATCGAAAACCGGAAAGGGGACGGTGATTTGGGCAGTACGTTGTACGCTACGGTACTGCGCGCGAATCCCCTCGCCGCCGATGGCCACGAAACGCTCCACGACGTGTACGCAATGCTCCCCCTCGAGGGCCATTTTTCCGCAAAAAATCCTCCCAAGCGGGAGCAAATTGCGAAAGCCTACTGCCAGCTGGTGAAGCCCGGTTGGCTTTTCTCCATTTCCGATGTCGTCCTCCAGGAGGGGAATGCGGACGCTACGGTTGTGGCGATGCTTTCGCGGGATGGAAATTGCGAGATTAAGAATGGCAATGGGGATCCGGTTTCGGCCTCGATTTCCGTGGAACTAGCTTACATCGATCCGTCCTTCGGGGCCGATCGCAGTTGGATGCCGGCCCTGGTGGATTTGCTCCAGAAAAAATTGCGAGGGAAGAATTTGAAAGTCTCCGCTGCCAACGGAGAGGCCGATTTGCGCTTTAGCCCGTTCCAGGCGGAAACGGCCAAGTAGCCCGCGGTTCCGCATGCCGACGGAGGGGAATGTCCTTCCGTCGGTCCTCCGCTTGGTTGGGCGGGTGGGCCGTTCCTGGCGGAGAGTGAAGAAATTTCTTTTGCAATGGAGAGTTTCCTTTACAATGGGCGGTGCCGTGGATCCGCTCCTTCGTAAGATTGCATACGTCCTTGCTTCCTCCACTCGGCCGGAAGGGCACCGTTCCGAGTCCGGTTCCACCGCCGTCCGCCTTCCGTCGGTGCAATCGGAAAACTCAGTAAGGAAGGCATTTACCTGGGATGTCCTTTCTTCGGGAGAGGGCCTCTCCGGCCGGCTCTGTCTGCTATCCGCCCTTGGTTTTGGCAAATGGAGATCCATATGCGCCCTCTTTCAAGGAAAAGAGACGCTCGCGCTAGTTAACAGTAAGTTGAATGAAATTTACGAAAGATCCTTTCCGGGCGGACAACACGTAGGTGAACAGTTCCTGAATAACTATGGCGGAGTAATGCGCAGATTAGCTATAAGGGAATTGCCAGGGAAGACGGTACAACTAAATGCGGAAGCGGCGGTTGCCGAGATAAATGCGGACCTAAATAGTCCAAGCGACAGGAAAACCATCGCCGATAGGGAGAAAATACTCCGACTATTGCCGGATGGCACTGATTTGTCGAAAGTTACGGAAGAGCTGGCATGGGAGCTATTTGGAGCGGTCCGGGTGGGATCTTCCAATGCGTTGCAAAGAGATTTTTTTCGTTCTCCTAAAGGGGAAATTACCATCGTCGGCGAGGGAGAGGGAAGGCGGACAATTTCCTTCCCGGACCGGGCGGAAGAGGGCGGCGAACCGGCGACCGATGTTTCCAAAAAACATGCCGCCAAAGAAATTTTTCAAGCCATTTGCGACGTTAGTGGCGGTGATCTCACTTTCATTAGAGACACAATTGCGATGCTTCTGGAAGGGTACCTGGGGCAGGATTTTTATTCGCCGTTTCTCTCCAATTGCAAAGGCCATATCGGTCAATTTTTCCTGACATTTCTCGGTGGCCTATCTAAGGAAAATATCACTGTAAGTAGGTATTCGGTGGTCGTCCAGCGCCGGGAGGATGCTTCTCCGCTCAATGTTTTTGTTGGCTATAGCGTGCCGGTCATTAACGAACCAACACTGCTTTCCCCCGATAGCTTGGGCATATCTTCGGAAGTGAGAGGTCTTAGAATCGGATACTCCGCACGGAGGGAGCTGGATCGACCGGAGGAACTCCCGACGTTTGCGGCGGACGTCGGCGGAGGGAGCGTCTCATTTTCGACTTCAGAGACATAGACGTCCTTTCTCTTTCGTTCGCAATTTCGAACTTTCTCTTGGGAGTGTGTCGATCAATCTTGTGTTAGTAACGCACTACTTGCGCCGCGGGCAGAGAAAATTCATCGCTTTCTGCGATGAATGAGCGTAAAATCTACCCATGGTTTTTCCTTCGCTAACACTAGATCGTGTTGCCCGCATCTGCGATCTTGTTGCCTCCACTATCAATTCTCCGTCGTCCAGAAATACTTCTCCGGCACGTTCGACGGGTGAGATAAGAAGTGTCTTAGCGGCTATGCTTGACCCAGATTTTTACCATGGAAGAAAAGTAGAGTTTTCCGAGCGGCTCCGGCGCATGAAATTTTTGTCAATTGGAACTTGTCCGCGATTTTTGGCTGCGCTAGGTTGGGGCTGTCAAGATAGCGTTAGCGCGCGGTTAGGTTGTATTATAAATTTGATCTTCACAGATGGCCGAACCGCAAATGAAGCAGTTTTAAGAGAGTTAGAGGAAAAGATGCTTTTGCAAGTTCGAGAAGATGTTTTGGGCAAATCTATTAGATTAGAGAGGCAAATAGACGGGGAAGAAATGACCAGTAAAATAAATAGCAGGTCAGGAAATAGTAGCTGGGCGATCGCGGATTTGGACGCAATTAATGCGGCGCTAGGAAATATTTCCGATCCCAACAATGTGTCCGGCGACGTGGCGATCAATCTATTTAAAAAAAACAAGCTGAAAACCAATAACTTATTTAATGTAGATTATTTGCGAGATTGTTACGGTTGCAATATTACCGTTGTAGGGCCTAAAGGAAAGGAAACCGTCAAGTCGCTGACGAAAGAAGAAGCCGAACGACATGCTGAGAGAGGTAGTATGGATGCCAGTGATTTCGCTAGGGAAGAATTTTGCCGGAGTCTGCTGATAGCAATTTACAAAGTAAATGATAACGATATGGCTGCTGTGTGCGACACAATCGCGAATATTATTGAAGGGTACCTGGGGCAGAATGCCTATTTCCCGCTTACGGCCAGTATTATGACGGCTGGCAACCGATATTTTACGATCTCCTTAGGTGACTCCCATAGACGGGAAAAAATCACTGTAAGTAAAGATTCTCTGTCCGTTTTATGTACTATTCCCGAAGCAAAGTGCGATGCATTTCTTGCAGTGGCGAACCCAAGAAATGGTTCACACAAATGGGTGCTCACCGCCGAAATGAACGACAATTTGCCCGAGAAAAAACTTGCCGTAAAAATAGAAGATTTTAGACTGGACTACTCCCTGGTGCCCGATAGCAACAGGCGGCGTGGGCACCCCAACATAAAAATGGACACACCGACAGGTAAGATAAGCTTTCTAGATGAGGCTGTGGAAATGGCGTAGCCCAGAGAAATGCGCGCCCGGCCATCCATCACTGCCAAAATCACTGACAGCCAGCATTCTGAAAATTTCGCAGCCACTGGGTGATAGCTCCGTCGCTGGCCTTTGGGATGACTCCCCCGGCGAAAGTGCCCTTACCGCCGCCCTTCCCTCCGGTCGCCGCGGCCAATTCCTTTGCCAGCTCCCCCGCGTCGCCTCCGCCGGGGCCGCAGACGATGGCAAAGTTCCAGCTATCCCCCTCTTCTGCCAGCAAAAGGAGGCTATCGTTCCCTTTTAGGTGCTGTGCCTGCAGCTGTCGGGCCAGAGCGCGCAGTGCCTCGCCGCCTTGCGGCCGCACCTTTCGGCAGTGGCGGTGGCCCGCCGCAGACTGGAGCGATGCCCCGATGGCGGCCAATTCCTCCCGCCTGGCCTCCCCTTCCCTGTCCCGCGCCTCCCGCTTAAAATTTTCAACCTTTTCCCGCAGGGACCTCAAAACCTCTAGCGGATCGCCGCCGGCCAGTTCTCGCTGCAGCTCCCGCTGGCGGCGGAACAGCTCGGCGTAGTACTCGTAGGCGGCTTCGCCGGCCAGGGCCCCTATGCGGCGCGTTCCGGCGGCGATCGCGCACTCCGAGATAATCTTAATCACGCCAACCTTTCCCGTGGCGGACAGGTGGGTGCCGCCGCAAAGTTCCGCCGTCGGGCCGATCTCTACGACTCGCACTTTTCTGCCGTAGCGCTCGCCGAAGTGGGCGAGGCAGTGGGGCGGTCGATTTTCAAATTCCGTTTCAAAAACATTCACCGGAATGTCCGCTCGCACCACTCGGTTGGCTTCTCTCTCCACTTCCACCAATTCCTCTTCTTCGAGCGCCCGGAAGTGGGAAAAGTCGAAACGGAGGCCGGATTCCGTCACCAGCGATCCCGCTTGCACCACGTGATTCCCCAGCACCTTGCGGAGAGCTGCCTGGAGGATGTGGGTGGCCGTGTGGTGGGCACAGATGCGGTCCCGCCGGCCCCGGTCCACTTCCAGGGCCGCCAGCTGTCCGATGAGACTCTCTTCCAAGGACTCCGCCACCTCGTGCAGGAGAGTCCCACTCCCCGTCCGCGCCGTATTTGCAATGGCCATCCGGCGGCCTCCGACTGTCACCGAGCCGCTATCGCCGCACTGGCCGCCCATTTCTCCGTAGAAGGGGGATTCTGCGGTGACCAGGCAGCTGCCTCCGCCGGTTCTGGGCAAAATTGCGAGAATGGCGCTCTCGCAGGGGCCATCCGATAGGTCGTAGCCCACGAATGCGGTGGCGGGCAGTTCGGCCACTTCCACGGCAATTTTTTGCACCTTCTGCGCACTCCGGGCCCGGACCCGCTGCTCCTCCATGGCCCGCTCGAAGCCATCCAGGTCTACGGTGCAATTTTTTTCCGCGGCAATAAGTTGGGACATGTCAATGGGGAAGCCGTAGGTGTCGTGCAGTTCGAAGAGGACTTCGCCGGGGATGTGGGAACGGTTCGCTCCAATGGCCGCCTCCAAAATCTGCAGGCCCCGGCCGATGGTCCGCTCGAAGGCCTCCTGCTCCCGATTGAGCGTGGTCCGGATGGCCTCGCCCGCATCGGACAGATTGCCGTAGGCGCTGCCCAGAATTTGCCGGCAGACGTCCGACAGATCCGACAAATAGTTGCCGCGCAGGTCGAGTCGCCGGCCAAAGAGCACGGCCCGCCGCAAGATCCGCCGAAGAACGTAGCTGCGGCCCTCGTTGCCGGGGAAAATGCCGTCAGCGATGGCCAGCGTCAGCGTGCGCACGTGGTCCGCCATGGCGCGGAAGGCGCAGTCGGTGAGTTCCCGCTCCGACGGCCTGCGGCGGTCCGCCGGAACGGAGCCGCCGTAGGAGATCTCTCTCCCGCTGAGCCGGGCTATGCGGGCCAGGAGGGGCTGGAAGAGATCGCTCGAATAGTTGGAGGGAGGCGGAGAAAAATCGCGGAAGCCGTTCGTGGTTGCCCAGATGCCGGCAATGCGCTCCAGGCCCATGCCCGTGTCCACGTAGCGCTGGGGCAGCTCTTCAAACTTTCCGTCGCCCAGCGCGTTGTACTGAATAAAGACCAAATTCCAAAGTTCCATGGAGCGGGGATTAGATCCATTCACCAGAGCCAGCCCCCCGTCTCCGTTGGCCGTGAGGTCCGCGTGAATCTCTGTGCAGGGGCCGCAGGGGCCCGTTTCCCCCATCATCCAAAAATTGTCCCGCGCGCCGCCGAAGGCG
>JAITDG010000042.1 GCA_031282685.1 Puniceicoccales bacterium
CCGAATTGGGAGCTCTCCAGATCGCCGGCCAGGGTGGCGCAGTAGACCGCCCCGCCGTAGTTCCCCTTGGCCCAGTTGCTCTCAAAGGTGCAACTCTGGATCTTGCCAGTGAAGCTCTCATAGCAGTAAATCGCTCCGCCGTTCCAGCTTGCCCAATTGCCCTCGAAAGTGCAATCGCGGATGGTGCCATCGCCGGAGAAGAACTCGCAGTAGATCGCCCCGCCGTTACTGTTGGCCCAGTTGCTTTCGAAGGTGCAACTCTGGATTTTGCCAGTGAAATTGGTGACGCAGGCGACCGCCCCGCCGCGTCTGGTGGCCCAATTTCCCCTAAATGGGGAGCTCTCCAGGGCGCCGGCTAGGGTTCCTATGTAGATCGCTCCGCCGGCGCTAGCGGACCCATCTGCCCAGTTGCTCTCGAAGGTGCAATTGCGGAGGGCGCAATCTCTAAATAAAGTGTTGCAGTAGACCGCCCCGCCGGAATTGCCGGCCCGATTTCCCCCGAATTGGGAGCTCTCCAGATCGCCGGCCAAAGTGACGAAGCGGAGCGCTCCGCCGGTCCCGCCGGTCCCGCCGGGACCGGCGGTCCCGTTGGTCCAATTACTTTCGAAGGTGCAACTCTGGATGGTGCCAGTGAAGCTCTGACCGCAATAAAGTACTCCACCGGAGCCTACTATTGCAGAATTGCCTCCAAAGGTGCAACTCTGAATAGTGCCAGTGAATTCATGATTGCAGTAAATCACTCCACCGTAGCCTTGTGCAGAGTTGCCTGCGCAGGCGCAGTCTTTGAAGTGGCCAGCGAAGTTTGCATTGCAGGAGATCGCCCCGCCGCTCTGGCTTACCAATTGCTTTCAAATTTGCAGTCCGCGACGGTGCCAACTAAGCTCTGACAGTAAATCGCTCCGCCGTAGTCGGCCGCACTGTTGCCCTCGAAAGTGCAATCGCGGATGGCGCTTTCCGAGAAGAACTGGCAAGCGATTGCCCCACCGGAATTGCCGGCCGAATTCCCCGTGAACAGGAAGCTCTCCAGATCGCTGGCCAGAGTTCCGCAGTAAATCGCTCCGCCGGAATTATTTGCCCAGCTGCTCTCGAAGGTGCAACTTTGAATGGTGCCGGAGAGAGTTCCGCAGTAGATCGTCCCGCCGTCGCTGTCCGCCCAGTTGCCACCGAAGGCACAATTTCGGAGGATGCCGGTGCCGGAGAGTTCATTGCAGTAGATTGCCCCGCCGTAGTCGGCCGAATTTCCCCAAAATTGGGAGCTCTCCAGCGTGCCGGATAGGGATCTGAAGTAAATCGCTCCACCGCTCTGGCTTACCAAATTGCTTTCGAATTTGCAGTCCGCGACGGTGCCAGCGAAGCCCTCCAGGAAGTAAATCGCCCCACCGTGTTGTGCCCTGTTGCCTTCGAAGGTGCAACTGTGGAGGAGGGTACTGGTTTCGGGTGAGTAGTGGCAATAAAGTGCTCCACCGCGTTCGTCTGTCGAGTTGCCCACGAATTGGGAGCTCTCCAGGTTGCCGGCTAGGGTGATGCAGTAAATCGCTCCGCCGTAGCAATCTACACCGGTTACCCAGTTGCTCTCGAAGGTGCAGTTCGCGACGGTGCCGGCGAAGCTCTCAAGGCAGTAGACCGCCCCGCCTCTGTCGGCCCGATTTCCCGTAAATTGGGAGCTCTCCAATTTGCCGGCTAGGGTGATGCAGTAAATCGCTCCGCCGGTGCAGCCGTTTACTGTCGAGTTACTCTCGAAGGTGCAGTTCGCGACGGTGCCGGCGAAGTTACTCGTAACGTGAATCGCTCCGCCGTTGCTCCCTGACCCTGCATCAGCGCCATTGCCGGAGAAGGCGATGGCGCTGATTTCGCTCTCAGCGGAGCCGGCGAAGTTAAAGAACCGACAGTGGGATGCTTCATTTTTTTTCAGGATCGTCAGCGGTTTGTCGGCGTCGGAAAGGTCCGCCCCCAGGAAGACGAGGTGGGAACTTTCCGAGGGGACAACAACTTGATTTGAAAACGTATAAGTTTTTTCGCTAAACTTCAGGCAATCGCCGTCTTCTGCCGCGTCTACGGCCAATTGGACATTGTCGTAGTCATCGACGGGAATAGTATTTGCTCCAAAGGCCGCCCCCGGAAGGACATAAAAAGCTGCTAGAGCACAGAACGCTCGGAGGTATTTTGACGCATCCACCCACACGTGTTAATTTTGCGAAGAAACCACAGCGAACGCAAGAACTTTTACGTAAAATTTCCCGAATTGCGAAAAAGCGAAACGGGAATTCCCCGCCCTTCCGCGGACCCTTCGGCGAACTGGCCGCTAGTTTTCGCCCTGCAGGACGTGGAGACTGCGGTAGAGGCCCTTTTGGGCCAGCAGTTCGCCGTGGCTGCCCCGCTGGACGACGGTCCCGCCGTCCAGCACAATGATTTCGTCCACGCGCGGGAGCCAGTGGGAGCGGTGGGAAATGAGCAGGACCGTACGGCCACAGAACAGATCCGGCAGGACGTCGCGGATTTCCTTTTCGCTCTGGCTATCCAGCGCGCTGGTGGCCTCATCTAGAATTAGGATGGGCGCGTCCTTCAAAAATGCCCGGGCCAGCGCGATGCGCTGCCGCTGCCCGCCGGACAGCCGACTGCCGTCCTCGCCGATGACCGTATCCAACCCGTTGGGCAGCCGCTCAATGAATTCCAACGCCCGGGCCCGCCGGGCGGCCTCCAGGACCTGTTCCCGGCTGGCCGTAGGGCAGCCCCAGCGGATATTGGCCGCAACGCTTTCGTGGAGAAGGGTAGATTGCTGGGGCACGAGGGCAATGGCGGAGCGGAGCCGCTCCAGCCCCAGAAGGCGAATGTCCCGGCCTCCTATGGCAATGGAGCCCTCCTGGATGTCGTAGAAGCGGAGGATGAGATTCACCAGCGTGGTTTTCCCGGCGCCGTTGGGGCCCACCAGGGCGTAGCTGCGGCCCGACTCCAGTTCCAGAGAGAGGTTCCGAAATATGGGCTTAGCCGGCTCGTAGGAAAAACACACTTTTTGGAGGGAAATGGCTCCCCGCAGCTGCCCGACGGCGGGCGATTCGGCGACGGCGCCATAGTCCGTTTCCGGCTCCTCCAGCAGGCACTCAATGCGAAAAAGAGCGGACACGGCGCACTGTAAATTCCCGTAGAGGCGGCCGATGTGCTTGATATGGTCGTAGGCGAGGAAGAGGGCCACCGCGATGGCCAGAAAAGTCTCGCCCGGGGTGTGGATGTGGTAGGCGTGGAAGAGCGCCAGGCTAATCCCCACGGAGGCCCATATTTCCACGCTAGGCACGATGAGGTAGTAGGCCCGGCAGGCGGCAAGGTAGGAGCGGGAGTAGGCCCGGTTGGTCCGGCGAAATTTGAGGGACTCTTGCCGTTCCCGGCAAAAGGCGCGCACCTCCTGAACCGACTGCAAATTACTGGTCATGTGCGAAGTAAGTTCTGCAATGTTCTCCTGGGCCCGCAGGTTCCGCTCCCAAACCTTCCGCCCCAGGAGAGCGATGGGCAAACCGCTGGCAGCGACCAGCACGAGGAGCAGCAGCAAAGTCCAGCCGCCGCTCTGCTGGAGACAGAGATAGACCACCGCACTGACGGCACTCAGCAGTGTCACCGGCCGCTGGATCACTTCGTGGGCGATGCTGACGAAGCAGGACTGGATCGCGTTAGTATCGTTGAAGGCGCGGGAGATGAGCTGTCCCGACCGAGTTTGGCGAAAAAAACCGAGCGGCAGCCGCTGCATTTTGTCGAAAACTTTTTCTCGGATGGAGCGGAGGATGGTCTGCCCCAGAATGGCCACGCAATATGTATTTAGAAAACCAAACAGCGACCGGACGCCGATGAGCAGGATGGGCAGCGAGCAGTAGTAGGCCAGCCGGAGGGCGGAGAGGCCGTCATAGAAAAACACCCGCCGTACCACGTACTTCATTAGGACGGGCCCGCCAAACCCACCCGTAAATCCGGACACAATCCCAACCAGGACGGCAAATGCCACCAGCCAACGCAGGGGTGCCAGCTCCTTCAAATACTTCCACGCGCAGCCGTAGGCATGGCGCCAATCGCGGCTGCGCCGTTCACCGCTCCCTCTCACTGCCGCTAGGACCTACTTTTCCGTCGGAGGAAAGCAAACCCAATAGCGCTAGCGGCGCGGGAGACTATTCCGACTGCGCCCTGCGGCCGGCAGAGCTGGCTCAAAACTACTGAAAACGGCGGAAGGGTAAAAATTTCTTCCGTAGCCGCAGAACGTTTTCCCCGCGGCAGGCGGAGGAAGGCCTTTTTTCCTTCCGAAGGGCACATTTTCCGCTAGGAAGGCACCCATGAGATCTGCCACTCGCTCCCTATTGGGAGCCATCTTCCTCTGGGGCTGCGCTTCCACCGGGCAGGGGGAGGGGATCCCCTACGTCGCAATCACGGCAATTTCCGAGCACCGGGCCATCGACGGGACTCGCCGGGGCGTGGAGGACGTGCTCTACGAGCACGGCTACGCGGCCGGCAAAACGCTCAAACTGCGCTACCAGTGCGCCCAGGGCAGCTACGCCACGGCGGCCCAGATCGCCAAGACGCTGGCGGCGGAACGGCCCTCCGTCATCGTGGCCATCTCCACGGCGAGCGCCCAAACCATTGCCGCTGCAATTCGGACGGTCCCCATCGTATTCGCCTCGGTCACGGATCCGGTGGCGGCCCGGCTGGTGCCCAACTGGAGTGCTTCGGGCACGAACGTGACCGGCGTCTCCGACGCGGTGGCCCTGGAAGATCAAATTGCCTTTTTAGAAAAGTTACGGCCCGGACTGCGGGCCGTCGGACTACTTTACAACCCGGGTGAGGTCAATTCCACCATCGCCCTGCAGGAAATGGCGCGGCTGCTGGAGACTCGCCAAGTTCGGCTGGTGCCGGCGCCAGTGCAGCGGGCCGCCGACATCCCGCTGGCGGTCCGAGGGCTCAAGGGTCGAGTGGATCTCATCTACACGCCCACCGACAACACGATCGGCTCCGCCTACGAATCTCTGGCAAAGGTGGCCGACGAGTGCCAAATTCCCATCATCACGCCGGACCCGGAGCTAGTCCCCCGCGGAGCGGCGGCGGCGCTGGGCGCGAGCTACTACGACTTGGGGCGGCAGGTCGGAGAGATCGTGGTGCGTATCCTGGAGAAGGAAAGTGCGGGCGACATTCCGCCGGAGGTGAGCGATAAAATAGAGCTCGTTCTAAATAGAAAAGCGGCTCGACTCCAAGGTTTGGAGCTGTCGGCGGAGCTGATCGATTCCGCGGACCAGGTCTACGGGAAGTGAGGCGCTGGTGCACCTACAATTGGTTTTTGGCTCCGTGGAGGTCGGCCTCATCTACGCCCTCGTGGCCCTGGGCGTGCTCATTTCCTACCGGATTTTGGACTTTCCCGACATGACGGCCGACGGCAGTTTCCCCCTGGGCGGCGCAGTCTGCGGCCTTTTTCTTTATCTCGGACACCCGCCCGCCGCCGCCATGGCCTGGGGCGCGCTGGCCGGCGCCGGCGCGGGAATTATCACCGCCTGGCTCTACGTGGGCCTGGGCGTCTCTAAACTTCTCTCCAGCATCATCGCCATGCTGGGCCTCTACTCCGTCAATCTGCGCATTTTGGGCCTGGCGCCCTTCCTGGCCGGCGAATCTCCGCGGCCCGCCGGCTCCCCCAATTTGCCCCTTTTGCAGGTCCAAGACCTGTTCACTCCCTTCATCCGCAGTGACTTCTCCAATCAATGCGCCGTACACTGCACCTTCGCCGGCGCACTGCTCTTTCTCTGCTGGCTGGCGCTGAACTGCTTTCTCTCCACCTCCATGGGCCTCGCCCTGCGGGCTTCCGGCATGAATCCCAAAATGGCCAGCGCGCAGGGCATCGCAACGGGCCACATGCTGGTCCTCGGCATGGCCATCTCGAACGGCCTCATCGCCCTCGCCGGCGGCTTCTTCGTGCAGACCCAGGGCTGCGTGGACATTTCCATCGGCGTCGGCACCGTCATCGCCGGCCTGGCCGCCGTCATCATCGGTGAGAACATCTTCCGCAGCGACAGCATTTGGATCCGCTCCGCCTCCGTGATCTTCGGCTCCATCCTCTACCGGCTCTTCGTCGGCTTCGCCCTCGGCGACGGCCCCCTGCGCCACATCGGCATCGGCCCCGAGGACCTCAATCTCATCACCGCCGTCCTGGTGGTCTGCGCGCTCGTGCTGCCCCAGCGAGCGCGCTGCTGGAAACGGCGAAAGGAGCTAAGACCGTGATCGTTGCGGCGGACATCGAACTCATCTACAATCGGGGAACGGCCGCGGAAAATCACGTACTGCGAAATTTAAACCTGGTCCTGGCGAAGGGCCAATTTGTCACTCTCATCGGCGGCAATGGCGCGGGAAAGAGCTCCCTGCTGAATCTGCTCGGCGGTATCCTGCGGCCGGACAGCGGTCGCATCGTAATGAATGGCGAGGACGTCACCGACGAACCGGCCTGGAAGCGGGCGGCCCGAGTGGCCCGAGTATTTCAGAACCCGGCCGACGGCACCTGCCACAGCCTCTCCATCGAAGAAAATTTGGCGCTGGCCTACGGCCGCGGCCGCCGGCAGTTCCCGCTCCGGCCGGCCGTCGGCGGCAAGCTGCGGAAGGTTCTGCGGGAAAAACTTGCCACCCTGGGCCTGGGCCTCGAGCGGCGCATGGGGGACCCCATGGGACTCCTGTCCGGAGGCCAGAGGCAGGCGGTGAGTCTCCTCATGGCCTCCCTGCAGGATTCTAATCTCCTTCTCCTCGACGAACATACCTCCGCACTGGACCCGCCAACGGCCGATCTGGTGATGGCCCTGACGGACCGAATTGTGGAGGAAAAGGGCCATACGACGCTGATGGTTACCCACTCATTGCGGCAGGCGCTCCAGCACGGCAGCAGGGTCGTCATGATGCGGCGAGGGCAGATTGCTCTAGATTTCACGGGCACCGAGCGGGAGAAATTGAGCGTTCGTGATTTAATGGAAGCCTTTGCGGATAGCGCCGACGAGGAAGCGGACGGCGCACTATTTTTCGACTAGGGAAATTTTTACAAAACGCACCGTCTTTCCGCAGGAGCTCCTTGGGGGAAGGCCGTTTATTTTCTTGCCCATTTGGCCATCTTGGCCCATAGGCAGTCCGGTGGCAATTCCGGCTCAGGTGTTCAGTCCGCTGGAGCTACTTCTAAGCAGCTCCCACCTGCTGTCGGCAATTGGCACATGCTGCACGACAGTCGCTTTGGCGGATGTCGTTGCGGCCTCCACGGCGCTAAGTTTTGCGGAGAGCACGGCGGGCAAAGTTCTTCGCCTATTCCTCTATGTCATTACGCTTTCCATCTTCATTTGGGTAGCAATCTACTACAATTCCCAATCGGGAGACGGGTACGCCGCGCGCGCCATCGCCTTCGTGACAGCCACACTGAGTCCCAGAGATGAAGGGGAGAAAGCGGTCCATTTTGCCGGCTCGTGCCAGTCGGCCGCTCCGTTGGAAATTAATAGGGAGATTTTCCGAACTACTCGAGCGCCGGAACCCAGCCCCCCGGCCGCAGTACCCACCGATCCAACGCCGGAAAGCTGCTCCCAGCCGGCCAGCGCAGATCCAGAAGATTGCCAGTCCTGCCAGTCGGTGCCGTCCCCCGCCGCCGGTTCCCCACCGCCCCCTACGGCATC
>JAITDG010000002.1 GCA_031282685.1 Puniceicoccales bacterium
TTCGAAGCCACGCGGGAAGAGGTCCGGCGGGGTAGGGGAGTGATTGGGGACGGCGCCGTCCACGGCCGCGTTCGGGCGGAAATCCGCGAATTTTCCCAGGCGCAGCTGCCGGGAGCCCAAGTCATCGCCGAGCTGCCCTCCCCCATCGCCGGTGCGGACGGCAACCGGGAATTTTTCCTGGGACTCCGAAAATTTGACCGGCCCGCCTAGGATTTTTCCGCTCGATCACTCGGTGGGACGACCGAAGAGGAGTGCCTGCGGATTTTCCTCCAGGAGTTCAAAAAAAAGGCGGAGGGCCTGGGCGGCCGCGTCCGCGCTGCGGAGAAGCCGCTCGGCGGAAACGGTGAATGGGGAATTGGGCTGGAGGAGTTCCGAAAGGCCACTGCTGCTGGCGGAAATACTCGCAAAGGCGCGGCGGACTGCGGGCAGAATGGACTTTAGTCCATCGTCGGCAACGGCGGACAGATCAGCCAAATTTTGGCAGATACTGGCGGAGGAGTGAATGATCCGGTGGACATCTTTGCCGGCAATCACATCGGAAACGTTACGGGCCAAACCCGTGAGCGTTTGGGACAGGCCGATCCAGTCGACCGCGGCCAGTGCCCGGAGGACGCGCTCGGCGGAATCGCCGATGGCAGAAAAGTCAATGCGGCTTATGCCCTCTGCGATGACAGTGAGCTGGTCGCTGAGGCTCTCCCGGTTGCTGGGCCGGGTGGGAATTTTGGGCACGCCGTCCGCGTCCGGCCGCAGGTAGCTGCCCGCCGAGGTGGGAGCGTACTCCAACTCAATGAAAAGTTTGCCGGTGACGAAGCTCTCCATTTGGAGGGAGCCGACCATGCCGACGATGAGGGGAGAACGGCTAAAATTGGAGTGTTCGGACCCACTTTCCCCGTCCGAAATTTGAAATTTCTTTTGATAGTCCTCCGCTAGCCGAAGCCGTTCCCGCCGGCCCGACCGCCAGTAGGCATCCTCGAGGACGATGGTGACGGGCACTTGCACGCTTTTTCGGGTCTCATCGAAGTGCGCCAAAATTTTCTTCACCTGGCCGATGCGCACCCCCCGCAATTTCACCGGCGCACCCACTTCCAGGCCGTTGACGGACTCATCGAAGTAGAGTACGAACGTGTGGGGGTTGCTGCCAAAAATGGGTCCCGCCGTAAAGAGCAGAATGGCAGCGATGAAGGCCAGGACGGCGCCGACCACAAAAATGCCGACGGACGCGGGATCTTTCAGTTTCATGTACTCTCCTTTGCCATTTTTCTTCTGCCCTCGGTGACGGGCTCCGATCGGACCGAAAAAAAGTCCCGCACGACCCGGTGGGGCGATTGATTTGCAATTTCTTCCGGCGGCGCGATTTGTAGTAAAGAATGGCTCTCTTCGTCGAGGAAGGCCACCCGATCGGAAACGCGCCGAATGCTGTTCAGGTCGTGGGTAACAAGCACTACGGCTGTTCCATAGCAAGTCCGCAGCTGCAGAATGAGCTCGTCCAGTTGGCGGGAAGTCACCGGATCCAGGCCCGTCGACGGCTCGTCGAAAAAGAGAAGGGGCGGATCCAGGGCCATGGCGCGGGCGATGGCGGCCCGCCGGGCCATGCCGCCGGAAATCTGGTTGGGGTAAAAATTTTCGAAGCCGGCCAGCCCGACGAGGGCCAATTTGAAGGCAGCCAGGTCGGCGGCGTCCTCCTCGCACAGCCCGGCGTAGCTGCGGATCGGCAAGGAAACGTTCTCCAGGAGCGTCATGGAAGTCCAGAGGGCGCCCTCCTGGAACAGGACGCCGTAGGTGCGGGGGACGGCGATGCCTCCCTTGCGCAGCAGTTCCGCCGGGTCCTCGCCGCAGAGCCGCACGGTGCCGGCGGCCGGCCGGTCCATGCCTAGCAAAATCCGCAAAAGCGTGCTCTTGCCGCAGCCGCTCATCCCGACGAAGGAGAAAACTTCTCCCCGGCCGACCAAAAAGTTAAGCCCCTCCAGCAGAGGACGTCCTCCCCGCTGGACCGCCACTCCCTCCACCGCCAGGAGCGGATCACTCTGTCTTTCCTGCTCCATGACTTAAATGTGCAATCGATTGGCCAGCACCGTGCAGACGGCGTCGGCCACGACGAGGGCGGTGATGCTGCAGACGACGGCGCGCGTCGTGGCTCGGCCGACGCCGGCGGCGCTCCGCTCGCAGCACATTCCGCTGTGGCAGGCGATTGTGCCGATGAGCAGCGCAAAAATGGTGCTTTTCCCGATGCCAAAGCAAAAGGCACTCACGCCGACGGCGGAGACAGTTCTGTTAATGTATTGCGCCGCAGAGATATGAAACATCGGCAGAACGACAACCATGCCGCCGGCGATGCCGACGAACACGGAAAAGACGCAGAGCAGGGGCGCCATCAGTCCTAGGGCTAAAATTCGCGGCACGGCCAGAAAGGGCACGGGGGAAATGCCAAAGGTGGTCAGCACGTCGATCTCGCCGCCGGTGCGCATGGAACCGAGAGTGGCGGAAAATGCGGCGCCGGTGCGGCCCGTGAGGACGATGGCGGTCATGAGGGGGGCCATTTCTCGGGCCATGGCGACGGCCACCAGGTCGGCCACGTAGATGGCGGCGCCGAAGACGGCCAGCTGGACCGCACCGATGAATCCCAAAATTGTGCCCGTCAAGAAACTGACGAGGGCAACGGTGGGAAGCGACTCGATGCCGCACTGGCGGAGGGTAGTGCCGAAGTCGCCGAGAGCCATTCGCTTCCGTAGAAAATGTAAAATTCCCAGGGCCAACTCCCCGACGAAGGACAGCCACTCCCGCAGTACGGACGCCGCGGAGGCGGAGTGCTGCGCCGAATCCGAGGCAATCTCCTTGCCCTCTCCTTTTTTATTTTTTCCCGCCAGGGCCAGCAGCCGGCCCAAACCTGCCGGAAGCCGGGAAAAGGCCAGAGGGACGCCCATTTCCGCCAGTATTTCCCTCATGCGCAAAAGAAAGGCTGCGAGGCGACTGTCCCAGGATTTTACAAAAATTTCCACGGCAACGGCACCGGAGGGAGGGGCATCTTCCCACTCCCGAAGGACTTCCCGGGCGGAGGGCAGCGGTCCCGATCGCCAATCCCCTTCGAGCACAATGCGCCAGCCCTCTCCCTCGCCCTCCAGGCGGACCCGCGGAGCCGACTCCGAAGAACCCCACATTGCGGTCCTATTATTTGTATTTGCGCCGAAATTCGCAAGTCCATAGGATGGCAAAAAGATGCTAAGGTACGTTTTTTTCGATCTGGACGGCACTCTCGTGGACCACTTCCGAGCCATTTGCCGCTGCCTTCGCTGGACCCTGACACAAATGGGCCGGGAGCCGCTGCCGGAAGAGCACCTGCGCTCCCTGATCGGTCCGCCGCTCCGAGACACGGCGCGAGCGATCCTCGGCCCGGAGGACGACCGGACCCTGGAGCAATTTTGCGAACTCTACCGGAAACACATGGCGGAAACGCTGGAGGACGGGCTGGTGGAACTGCCTGGAGCCCGCTGGATATTGAAAGAGCTAGGGCGGCAGGGCCGTTCCCTGGCGCTATTTACCAATAAGCAGCGGATTTTCGCGGAGCGGATCTGCCGGATCCTGGGTTTGGACCGATTTTTGCAGGCCGTCGTCGCGACGGACGGAACGGCGAGCTGCCCCCGCAAACCGGAGGCGGCCTGCTCCCGGCTGGCCCTCGGAGCCCTCTCCGCTCTGCCGGAGGAGTCCGTTCTGGTGGGCGACTCGCCCATCGACCTACTGGCGGCCCGGGCGGGAAATTTCGCCCGCTGCTGTCTGGTCACCACCGGCACCCACGGGCGGGAAGGGCTGCTGGCCGCCGGCGCAAGCGCGGCCGAAATTTTTCCAGACCTCCCGTCCCTGGGAGCTTCCGTCTTTGGCCTACGCGCCTAGGAGCCGCCGCAAACTCGGCACAACGGCCTAGTGGGACTACCAACGCACTCTACACACAGCGAAGCATAGCCAATTTTTTTCGCTAAAGCCTTTCGCCTTAAGAACGGAGTTGTTTCCCCAGTCTTCCTCTCTAATCACGCGCTTGGGATTACCCTCGTAGAATTTTACCATAGATTCACGCCTTTTGAGGCAGGCGGCAACTTGACCGTCAGTTAGGCCATTTCTTGTTAGTAAATCACTTAAATCCTTACCATTTAACGACTTGAGTGCATCAAGCATCTTGTCTTCGATGGCAGGCGGTAGGCATGGGCGGGAATCGGATTTTCCTGAAAAACTATAAGAAAAATTCTCTTCGAGCGAAAAACTCCCGCCACAGTCTAGGTGTGAAACCCCATAAAATTTGTTCTCAACATATTCGGGGAAAATTTGCAAAGAATGGGGCGAATTTGCATTGCCGGCTAGGCATAAGATCAATTGTATCCACGTCATGGAACAGGCGAATGCGGCATCGCCTGCTACGGCTAGTTTTTCATCCTTTCCAAGTTCGTCGACCGAGCGGCAAACAGCATCCAAACTCGCGAAATACCCGGGAGTGCGGTCGATGACGCACGGGATCATTGCGCCCTCCGTGAACTTTCCTAGCACGAGGCCTTTACCGGCAAGTTTTTCGAATAGCGCACGCATAGCCAGGTTGGCTGCCAATTCCTGACCTAAAACGCCACTCCTTATAGTGGGTACATTTTTCGCACTTGCTTTGCGAAATAAAACTCCACTCGCACCATCTTTGATGTCAATCTTCACAAATTCGTTGCGTCTAGTCCTTACACTAGAGTCAGTCGACTGCATAATCACATTTCTACATCTCGCCTGGGCCCAGATCGCCACAATCTGCAGAG
>JAITDG010000058.1 GCA_031282685.1 Puniceicoccales bacterium
CCGGAATCGACGGTGCAGTAGAAACCGCCGCAAAAGAGAAGTATTCCAAACCAGTACATGAGTTTAACAAATAGCTGCGGAATCCAGCGAAGGTCGTGGGCCATGGCCTGGGCGCAGATGAGCGCGCCGATGGAGACCATCTGCAGGATGGTTTTGATCTTCCCGGACCGCTCTGCCGCAATCACGACGTCGCGGCTCGCGGCAACCAGGCGCAAGCCAGTGATTAGGAATTCTCGACCCAGTATCAGCAGCACGGCGAAGAGAAAGGGGGAGGGCAAAATGCCTACGGTCAGAAAAAAAATAAAAAGGCCGAGCGTTAGAACCTTATCGGAAAGGGCGTCCATGAATTTCCCGAAATTGGAGACCAGGTCCCAACGGCGGGCCACGTAGCCATCCAGCCAGTCGGTAAATCCGGTAAACAGGTAAAGGACAAAGGCTAGGCTGCGAGAGCCAGGGAAAGGCGAGTAGAGGAGCCCGACGATCACAAAGAGCAGCGGAAAGCGGGAGAGTGTGAGAAAATCGGCACCATTCACGGGACAAATGCACGGTGGTCTCCGTGGAATGGCTGGCGAGAAAAAAACGACGCGTTTCGCGGACGCCGGAATCCAACCGGATGGGCCCGCCGGAACGCCAAACTTCGGACGAAAAATTTTTTCCTACTCCTCCGCTTCGAGGACGGGACTGATGCCGACCAGCGCGTCGCTGGGAGCTAAGTTGATGAGCCGCACACCCTGGGTTGCGCGACCGATGATGCGGATGTCGGAGACCCGCGTGCGGACGGCCTGGCCCTGGCGGGTGAGCAGCATGATTTCATCCTCCTCGCGGACACTTAGCGCGGCACAGATGGGAGCCTTGGTGCGCATGGCGATGACGCCGACCCCCGCCCGCCGCTGGAGGCGATAGTCGCTGAAGTGGGAGCGCTTGCCCAGTCCGTTCTCCGTGGCCAGAAGGAGAGAGGCGGAATTATCCACGACGGCAAGCAGTTGGACCTCATCGCCGGGGCGGAGCGTTACCCCCCGCACGCCGCGGGTGGCCCGGCCCTGGGTCCGCAGGTCCGATTCGGGAAATTTCACCGACATGGCCATCTTAGTCACGATCATGAGCTCGTCGGAGCCGGAGGTCAGATGGGCGTCGATGATCCGATCTCCCTCGTCCACTTTAATGCCTATGATGCCGCCCTTGCGATAGTTAGCGTAGTCTCGGAGGGCAGTCTTTTTGACAACTCCCAGTCGGGTACAGAGGACGACATTTTGGTCAGAATCGAAGCTCTGCGCGCAGAACATTGCAGCAACTCGTTCCCCCTCTTGCAATTGTAACACATTCACCAGGGAGCGGCCCTTGGCCGTCCGCGCCGCCTCCGGGATGTCATAGACTTTCTGGACGTAGATCCGGCCGTTTTCCATGGCGAAGATGATGTGGTCGTGGGTGGAGGCGGAGAACAGGTGTTCAATCGAGTCCGATTCCCGCTGGCCGGCCCCGATGACCCCCTTTCCACCCCGCCGCTGCGTGCTATAGGAGTCCGCAGCCGTGCGCTTTATGAATCCCTCCCTCGTGACCGTGATGACGCAGCACTCGTTGGGGATCACGTCCTCGATGCGAAATTCGCCTTCCGCCGGCACGATGCGGGTTTTCCGCTCATCCCCGTAGCTGTCCCGCAATTCTTCTAATTCTTTGCGGATGATACTCATCAGCGCGGCGCCGTCCGATAGAATGGCCCCGTACTCGGCCATGTGGCGCTGGAGCTCTTCGTACTCGCCGTCGATCTTAGTCCGCTCCAGGGCGGTGAGCTGGTAGAGGCGCATTTCCAGGATTGCGTCGGCCTGGATTTCGTCGATCGGGTAGTGGCTGAGGATTTCCCGCTTCGCCCGCTCTCGACTGTCGGCGGCCCGGATGGTGCGCACGAAATCGTCCAAATTTTCCAGGGCCGTGCGAAAACCCTCCAACAGGTGGGAACGGGCGGCCGCCTTCCGGAGGCGAAATTGGGTTCGGCGGGTGACCACGTCCCGCCGGTGCTCGAGGAATAATTCGAGCATCTCTTTGAGGGACATCTGCTTAGGCCGCTTCCCGTCCAAAGCGAGTAGGATCACGCCGAAGGAACTTTCCAGGGGCGTATGCAGAAAAAGTTTGTTCGTCACCACCCGGGACGGCTCTCCCCGCTTCAGCTCCAACACGATGCGCGTATTTTCGTCGGATTCGTCCCGGATTTCGGAAATCTCGTCGATGGACTTGTCCGTAACCAATTCGGCGATCCTTTCCATCAGGCTGGCCCGATTGACGGCGTAGGGCAGCTCCGAGATAAGGATTCGCTCTCGCCCGCCGCCCATTTCTTCGCAGGTGACCTTCCCCCGCACCCGCAGAATGCCGCGGCCCGTGCGCAGGTAGCGGCGAATTCCCTCGTAACCAACGACCTCCCCGCCGGTGGGAAAATCCGGCCCCCGCACAATCTTCGCTAGGCAGTCCTGGTCCAGGTGGGGATCGTCGATGAGGGCCAGCGCAGCGCCGATGATTTCTCTGCCGTTATGGGGCGGGATGTTGGTGGCCATGCCGACGGCGATGCCGGTGGAGCCGTTCAAAAGCAAGTTGGGCAGAGCGCAGGGCAGGACGGCCGGTTCGTAGGTGCTTTCCTTGTAGTTGGGCACGAAGTCGACGGTATCCTCGTCCAGGTCTTTTAGGATCTCTTCGGCAATTTTTTCCAATTTACATTCCGTGTAGCGGTAGGCGGCGGCCGGGTCCCCATCCACGGAGCCGAAATTTCCCTGCGGCCGGATGAGCGGGTAGCGCATGACCCAGGACTGGGCGAGACGCACGAGGGCGTCGTAGACGGAGGAGTCGCCGTGGGGGTGGTAGTTTTTGAGCACCTCGCCGATGACTCCCGCACACTTGTCGAAGGGCCTATTGTGGAGCAGACCTTCCCGCAGCATCGCATAAAGGATCCTGCGCTGCACGGGTTTGAGCCCGTCCCGCACGTCCGGCAGGGCCCGACTCACGATCACCGACATGGAGTAGTCCAGGTAGGCGGTCCGCATCACCTGCACGATACTGGCCTCGGTAAAGTGCTCCCGGAACCCGCCGTCCCCCTTTTTGGTCCGCAGCTCCTCGCCGGCCACGGTCTCTCCGCTCCCACTATCCATAGTCCTTCTCTATTTTCGCTAAATGTCTAAATTGCTCACATTGAGCGCATTATCCTCAATAAAAGCCCTTCGAATTTCCACGTCCTCTCCCATCAGCATGGAAAAGGTGGCGTCGGCGAGGGCTCCGTCGGCGATGGAGACCTGCAGCAAATTGCGCCGTTTCGGATCCATCGTTGTTTCATAGAGTTGGGACGGATTCATTTCGCCTAGGCCCTTATAGCGCTGGATAGTCAGCCCCCGCTTCCCATTGGCCCGGATCGCATCCGGCAGTCCCAGGATGCTGTCCAACTTTTCGCTAAATCCCTTCCCATCGGAAAGTTCGTAGCGCGGTCCGCCCGTTGGGGCAAAGCGGTCCACGGAAAAGCCACAGCCCTCCATTCCTTCCAAAACCGCGGACAGGGAAGGGCCTTCGAAAATTTCCTGCACCAAAATGCGCTCCCGCAGCAGGACACCGCCCGACTCCACGTCCCGGCTCACCATGCCGTCAAAGCTGTCCTCCACGATGTCGTGGGCCCGATAGAAGTCCGCCCGAGCGCCATCGTCCGCCAGGAAAAAAAACTGTTCCCCATTACCCACTCGAATTTTAGCCAAGTACTGGGGCAGCTGGCCCGTTTCGGCGCTGCGCCGATCCAAGTAGTCGCCGAGAGAGCAGCCGTGGCGGCGGACGCCGGAGCCAAGGGACTCGATTTGGCAGAGGTACTGGAGTAGTTTTTCCAGGCTTTCGCGACTGAAGGAGTGGCCATCCTCCAGGCGGCACAGGGTGAGGTCCTCCGTGCCGAGTTCCAGAAGAATGCGGTTCATCTCGCCGTCGTCCTGCACGTAGCGCTCCTGTTTTTTCCGTTTGATGCGGTAGAGGGGCGGCTGGGCGATGTAGATGTAGCCGCTGTCGATCAATCCCCGCATCTGGCGGAAAAAAAAGGTGAGCAGCAGCGTGCGGATGTGGGCGCCGTCCACGTCCGCGTCGGACATGATGATGATTTTGTGGTACCGGCACTTGGAGATATCAAAGGAGCTGGCATCGCCCGTTTCCCCCACGCCAGTGCCACAGGCCGTAACCATGGCGCGAATTTCCGCGTTGCCCAGGACCCGATCAATGCGGGCCTTCTCCACGTTGATGACCTTTCCCCGCAAGGGCAGTATGGCTTGGGTGGCCCGGTTCCGGCCCTGCTTAGCGGAGCCGCCGGCCGAATCCCCCTCCACTATATAGAGCTCACAGATGGCCGGATCCTTCTCCGAACAGTCGGCCAGCTTCCCAGGCAGCCCGCCCCCGACCAGTGCACTCTTCCGAACGGTCTCCCGCGCCTTCCGGGCCGCCTCCCGGGCTCGAGCGGCCCCCAGACATTTTTCGATGATTTTTTTCCCTAGGGCCGGCGTGGTCTCGAGGGCGTATTTGAGAGAATCGCCGACGATCTTCTGAACAATGCCGTCCACCTCTCCGTTGGAAAGCTTTGTCTTGGTTTGACCTTCAAAGCGGGGCTCGGGCACTTTTACGGAGATGATGGCCGTCAGCCCCTCCCGGACGTCGTCGCCGGTGATGGCCGGGTCCTTGTCTCGTAGAAGATTGTTCTGTTTCCCGTAGCCATTCAGTACCCGCGTGAGAGCCGTGCGGAAGCCGGACAGGTGCGTGCCGCCCTCAACGTTGCAGATGGAGTTGGCGTAGGCGTAGACCTGTTCCCCGTAGCCGTCATTGTATTGGATAGCGATGTCGACGGTCACTCGCCCATCCCCCTCCGCCGGCGCAGAGCCCTGGAAGACGATCGGATCGGCGTGGAGTACCCCCTTGCCGCCGTTTAGGAAGCCTACATACTCGGCAATTCCATTTTCAAAGTAAAACTCCGACTCCTTGCTCTCCCGTTCGTCGATGAGTCGAATGCGAATGGCTGGATTGAGGAAGGCCAATTCCCGCAGCCGCTTGGCCAACAATTCGTGGCGAAACTCTTGCCCGCCGCGAAAGATTTCCGGGTCCGGCAGGAAGGTGATCTTCGTCCCCGTGCTCTGGGCGTTTCCGACGATGTGCATGGGTTCCAGCACCTTTCCCCGGGAAAAGACCATTCGATAAATTTTGCCACCCCGCCGCACTTCCACTTCGAAGCGTTCGGAGAGGGCGTTGACGCACTTGGCCCCCACGCCATGGAGACCGCCGGAGACCTGGTAAGCCCCCTTGTCGAACTTTCCGCCGGCGTGCAAGTTTGTCAGTACGAGCTCCAGTGCCGGAATCTGGTAGACGGGATGGAGGTCCACCGGTATGCCGCGGCCGTTGTCAACGACGGTGCAGGCGCCGTTGGCGTGGACCGTAACGGCGATGGCGCTGCAGTGGCCGGCCAGGGCTTCGTCGATGCAATTGTCTACGATCTCGAAAACGCAGTGGTGCAGGCCCCGTTCGCCCGTATCGCCGATGTACATGTCCGGCCGGCGGCGAACGCCCTCCAACCCTTCCAATTTCTGAATCTTATCGGCATTGTAGTCCCCAGCAACTCCCGCCGGCGCAACGTCGCCGGCAACATTTTCCCGTTCCATGGCCCCAATTCCATCCGCAGCAAATGCACGGATGGAGTTGTCTAGGGCGCCGCTCCGAACAGGTCAAGCGGCGAAGCCGTCGAAATTTTACTTGGGCCGATTTCTGTCGGCAGTCGGAGGGCCGCGGGTTGGGCAATACTTTTCGCCTTGGCGAGAACATCGCCAACGTGAGTTGAAAACTTCTCCTCTTCGTACGTCTCTGGAGGCGCAGCCCCGCCTCCGACCTCGGGGGCGACGGCTAGTTTGGAAGCCTGCGGATGGCGTCGGTGGCTCGGTGCGAAGTGTCCATCTTCTGGCTTACCGCAAGAATATTGTAAATATACTCAAAATTGAGTAGCTGGCGAACTTGGGGGTCTATCCTCTTTCTTGCACTTCCGATTGCGCCAATGCCTGTACTTATTTTCTCAGATAGCCAATTCGCCAACTGCTCTTTTACTGGGCGTGGCAGTTTTTGCATCGCACTAATTGTTTCTGTGAAATTTGTAAAATTTTTCGTCACATCTAGGTTTTCTTCTTTTGCCAGCGTTTCTATCGCGTCCTTTAGCGCGGCGATTTCGTGGGGGCATTCTTTTATGATATTAGAATCGTCGCCTTCTCGTCTGGCCACGGCCGCCGCGACAGACGCGCAGGCGTACGCTATGTCCTGCCGCGCTCCCTGTCCTTGCCACGCCGCAGGGGCTCCTAAGCTGGCGTCTCTTTCCCTTAGTTGCGGAAATTCTCCCACGACTGTCATTTTACGTCTTTTCTCCGGGATATGATTTTGCAGTTCAGTACTAGATTTTCTTTTGTTCTCTGTTGAAATTTTGTTTAGCCCCCGTGCTATGGCATAGCGCGGGAAACAAAGGGCGAGAAATTTCTCCCAAAGTGTTGCTTCTGAATTTTCCAGTATGGCCTTTGTGATTTGCGAAATTTGGTCGGGCGAAAGAATTTCGCCCAACTTGAAGGCCAAAGAAAACGAACGGCAACGTTCAACGGTTTGCGTGCCGGTTCCAACGCTAAAAGTATACGCCGTTTCCGTGACCTTTACATTGAGAGGACTTGCAGCTAAAGCATTTCTGGTCGCGTCGGGGAATATGTAATATTGGCGCGAAGGTGAAATGGATTGGTCGGAGGAAGACACGGCGAATCCGATTTTACGGACCCTGCGCACTATGGCGATAAAAATGAAAAGATCGCTACACTAGTCCCTGCGCCACTGATACATAAGGAAATGCACCAATCCATTGCCATTCGCCTCGCCGCGGTGGATACGAATGACCTCTGTGCGGAAGTACATTTGATCTTCAGCGAATGCTGCGAAGACCTTCGCCGTGGGAATCTGGAATCCGCACCAAAAGTCGCAGCTTAGCTTCCGTACGACCTTTGAGCCAAAGCCGTCCAACGGTACGAAGAGAGTCGCAAAGCGCTTTCGGCGTCCGCGGCGCGAGCGCAGGTCCGATTACCTCACGCATTGCTCGCTCCGCACCGCTTCTAGCATTTCTCGCACGCACCGCTCCGCCTCCGTCTCTTCTCCTGCGCTGGGCGCAAGCATCCTTCGCTGTCCATAGAGATCCCACAGGACGGTAGAGATGTCTCCACCTGAAAGCCAACACGCGAAAATTTCTGTAGCCAACGTGCCGGCAAGTGCGGCTCCCCGCTGTTTGGGCCATTCGGAAACGGGAATTACCATTTCATCCCGTCGCAGCTTTCGGATGTACGTCCTCACCAGCTCGATGCGTTCAAGCGCAACCGCAGTCATTTCTTCCGACAGACCACTGAAAAAGAAAATGGCAGCTATCGAATTTCGATCCAGATTCATCATGACCTGCTCCATTTCCACGTCTACGACGGAAGGCATGCGCGGCAATCGGCACCGCGTACCGCAACAACCGTCCAAATCGATGCTCCGAAAGCTTCCGTCCTCCAACAGGAATGTATTATTTGGATTTTGCCGGTCCCAATAGCCGACTATGAGGTCTAACAACTTTAGCCAAATGCTCTGGCGCACCAATTCACCGCCCCTCTCCGAAGGAAGGAATGGAATTGCCTGCATTCTATAGGTGCTACCATCGACACAAAAGATGGAAAACACGATAAAATTTTCACAGAGAAACGGACGAAATAGAAAGCGAAAGTGCTTATTTTTATAGCGATTGTTAAGACTAACTAATTGGCGGGAAAATTCCCACCTATTCCCCTCATTTTTTAGATCTTTTGAAGTCGAAAATTTTTTCCCTTCTCCGCCTAAAATATTATAAACTATGAATTCGTCGTCACTGCCGTACTTCTGTCCGCCAAACAAAGCTTGCGGGCTGGCCGGAATAACTATGCGCGCCATTAGTTCGTCCGGATTTGCCACCGCAAGGTAATTTTTCCCTTCGCGCACCTGCGCGCAGATGAAATCCAGCATCTCGCAAAGCCTATCTTTGGATATTATTGGAAAGAATAGGTCGATGGCCTGTATTCCGTTAGTTATTTTTTCCATGGAGACGGCAAACCTGCCATCGAAACATGCTGGAACTACATTTACGTAGGGATTGTGCGGAGCTCCGCTGAGTAAAAAATATTCTCCAAACAGGTATGCGGCAAGGATTTGTAAGATTTCCACTGGCGAATGGTAGGGCCCTTTTACCACACGGGACAGTGCGCCGTCGGTTGGTGGGCGAACCTCGCGAACTTCCGTTCCGCTACACTGAGCATAAGTACGAATAATGGCGTCATAATCATATATTTGCTCTTCCACCAATGCGACTATGGTTAGCGCTAGGACAAATTGCGTTTCGCAGAAAAAGTCTCTGGCCAAACACAGGTCATGGGCAACCTGCGTTAAAAATTTTACCCTATCCTGGGCCGTGAAATGCTCCGTTTTTGTTTTCACGAACTCAAGAACGACCGGCACCGTAGGCGTGTCACGGTCATTCGGATAGGTGACCAAAAGTTCCTGGAGAAATTTCCGGACGGGACTCTTCGGCATGGCAGCCAGAGGTATTCTTTCTTGAGGGGAAGGTGCCACAAGTATGGAATGGATATCTACGCTCATAGAAGCTATTCTATGCACGTTAAAATTTCTCAAAGTCAACAAAATAGGCGGCACGCCCAAAAATGCCAACTAACCGGCCGGCCAGTCGACCTACGGCGGAATTGAGCTTTCCTTAGGGCTTTCCGCTTACCATTTTTCTCTTAGCTTTGCGAACTCGCCCGCGAATTTACGAACGCACAGTTCTCCTTCCGTTTCCGCTTCGGCTCGGGGAGCAAGCTTGTCCCTATTTTCTGTAAAATCGCGCAGTTTCTCAGGAAAATTACTCCCAAATGCACGGCAACCAAACATAGAATTGGAAAACGTATGTGCGTACGCATCTGCTGTCTGTTCGCCCCATTTATCCGGCGAAATGACTTTACCATCCTTCTTTAGATCCTCCGCGTGACTTTTGAGCGCTGCAGCACGCCGTTCCGTGAGTTCCGCATTTTCCTGCGACATACCACTCGAGAGAGCGATGTCCTTTATTTTTTCCGGATCTAAATTTTTTATGACAGCAAACATTTCAGAATCCACAACAATGGGAAGATTAGATGGCTTCATACGATCCCAGTCACCGCAGCAGCCATCAAAATCAATACTATGAAGTTCATTTCCTCCAGTTAAGATCGTATTCGAACTCGTTTCCCTGTCCCAATAGTTTACAAGCCAATCCAACAATTGTAGCCATGAGGCACTCCTTAGTATCTTGCCGGCAAATTCTCCGGGGAAATAGGGCATTCTATACTTTAAAAATTTCTTAGGACCTTCTTTCTCCATTCTGAACCAGGAGCCGAAAACTACGAAATCCCCATCTCTGAAAGGGCGAAATAGAAATTGAACATCGTAGCCCCCCTTCATATTGACATTTCCGCATAAGGAACTATTTAAGATTTGTATGGCATATTCTTGCATCGGCATAAGAAAAGGTTCTTCTGTAATATCGGATGCCAACGTAAAATTGTATTTTGAATCCTCTTTATCTGCGCTATAAAACATAATATTATCACTATCTTTATATTTCTCATTTTTATCGGAGAAATCGATTGGCTCTTCTGGAATGCATAGTACCCTAAATTGGGAACCACACATCAAAGAAGAGACTCCCAAATAGTTCTCCTTATTTTTTGCCCCATCGCACACTCTTTTTACTATTTCTCGAAATTCCGCTTCATCAATGTTGATTCTTGGATTCAGTAAACTATCGGTAATGGGAGTTCCCTCGACTTTTTCCATTGCAATGGAAAGTTGACCATCGAGAATGGCCGCTTCTATTTCTGGATAAATTTTTGGAGCTCCACATTCGCAAAAGTACCGCCCGATGGCGCTGGCGGCAAGATTTTCATTTGCCATTTTCACTCCTGCTTCGAGTTTTTTCTCCTCCGGAGAGCCTGATGGTAAACCGCACCTTCCTATTATGTCTTTTGCGATTCGATTTTTCCCATCTTTAATCATTTCATATGCTTTAGTTCTACTTTTGAAAGTGGCCACAGCGTCTGATGCCAAGTATATGTTATCGTTGCGGAATGCCAAAAAAGTCAGTACCGCGACGGGGCCGTAGGAGTACCGCCGACTGCCGGCTTTCCGCAGCAGAGAGATGACCTCATCGAGAAAAACTTCCTTTGCCGACTGTTCCATTTTCACCGTTTTTGTCTGCACATGCGTGAGGATGCCGGACACTGTGGGCTCGATCGCATTATCTTTAATCTTCGCATCCATTTTCCGGAGAAACTTCTCAACTTTACTCTCCGGCAAAGTGACTGGCTGCCGTGCCACCCGCTCGAGTGGCGTTTCTTTTGGCGTCTCCCCTTCATTGGGTTCGGCGGCATCTTTATTCCTAAGTACGTCGACAACCGCACTTGCGGTCAGGGCCAGCTGGCTGTCTCCGCGGAGTTTTCGGCTAACTATTGCCGCATAGACGAGGAGAACGATTCCGGCGGAAAAAACGCAAATAATGACGAGAATCATTCTATCCCAGTGGGAAAGGCGTGCATCGAGCAGCCCTAGGGCGGTTTCCCGGTGAGCGGTTCCAATCGGTGCCGTCCGCACCGCTTCAGCCATGTCGAGGCGAGTTAAATTCTGCCCTACCACCCCATTAACAAAGCCTACAAAAAGACCGGGCACAATCGCTTGAAATAAAATGTCCTGCATTATCGGATGGCTAACCCATCTTATTCTCGTGTTTTTAGCAATAAAAATATCACCGCAAGGGCAAAATTTTCACCTTTCTGCTAAATTGCAAGTTGGAGTCTCTGGCCAAGTGCCTGCTATAAAACCATCTCCCTTGCGCGGGCTAAGGCCCTTTTTCATGGCGGCAGATTGCCGCTCATGCAGAAGAAAGCAGCAGTTTGCATCGGTGCAACCGCCCGCCCGCAGCAGTTCGTCGTTATCCCACTGGTTCGGTGAAATTATAAAAAAATTGTGCCGCTTTAGGATTGCCAGTCGGGCACGGGCACTATGGATCTGCTCCGGAAAGAAGCCGATTTCTTGTAACTTTAATTGTAGATTATCCTCCGAAAGCCCATCGATGGCCGCCTTCATGGCACTGTCGATGACCGGCGGGATGCAGTACTGCTGGGGTTTCCCCGTTTTTGTGGCCGGGTCCCAGCGGATCGTTGGACATTCCTGGGAGAGCGGGAAAGACTTGTCGCTGTCGATGGCCGTGAGCGTTTCGGTTTCTTCGTCCCAGAAGACGTTGCGGACGTAGCGGTCCGTCTCGCCGCCGATGCAGTCAAGGATCTGTAGCCAGGTTTCCTGCTCTCGAAATTTTGGATCCCGCCAGATGGCCCCGTTCTCCGGCTGGTGGCGGAGGCTTTTCCCGGGAGCAATGGTCATAGAAATACCTATTTTGCCGTTTACGACGGAAGGGAACGCCCGCACTGCCAAGGGCGGCGCGCCGAAGGGGGCAAGTAGGTCGCAAACTGCGCCAACGGCCAGGTTTGCGACGGCGTCCCAGCCGTCCTCGCGCCAGTTGGACTTTGGCAACTCCTTGAAAGCTCGGCGGCTCCCATCTTTCCTATGATATTTGTGCACCTGCGACTTATCGCCTCTGCCCAAAAAATGCAGATTTCTCCGGAGTTCAATGTGCTCTCCCCGCCGCGCCTCGGCGAAGAGTAGGAGCGCCTGCAGACTGCGCAGGAGTCCCTTCCGCCGGGAGCGGCTCTCCCTATCCCAGACAAAATGAAAATCCCTGCTCTTTTCCTGCAGTAAAGTCCTCAGCCGTCCGGCAACGGCGGCCAACGGCGGGCCCTTCGGGTCCGTGCGTACGACGCGGAGCAGTTCCACATCGCTCTGCAGCCGATCCATCTCTTCCGCTTCGATTACGTCCGGATGCTTCTTGATTTCCTGCAAACAGTCTTCGACAAAGGGGAAGTCGTAGTGGGTCGAGCACGGTTGCGCGGCGAGGTGCACCATGGTCCGCCCCATCGCACGGCTAGCCAGTTTTCTGGTTTTACGCACCAATTGCCCCTCTGCCATTTCGGGGACCGGCCCACGATCGAAGTCGTCCCCTTTTTGCCCTTTGCATTCGCCGATTCCGACCGAAGGGCACCGTCCCGGTAGAATGTTCGCAAGCGCGTCCATGGCAGTTGGCCTAGGGTAGGCGCAGATACGTCCGGCGCAATTTATAATATGTAAAACTCAAGAAAACGAAAAATCCGTACGAGATTGTCCCCTGGCGCCGGCCGCTCAGAGACCCTCCGCCGTACGCTTCGCCAGCCGGTACTGCTCCTGGAAGCGCTGTACAATTTCGCGCTGCACTTTCAGGGCGACGGCCGGGTGAGTGGGCTGCAGGACCGGTGCAAGCGTTCCGTTGACTTCTTCGTGGGTAAAGCCGGAAAAATTCTCCAAGATGCGGAGAGCCCGATCCGCGTCCTCCGTGCGGCCCTCGGCCCGCGCGGCCAAAATGGCTGCCCAGGCTTCCACCAGTTCCCCATGCGGCACCATCAGGGCAAACTTCACCGTCCACTTGAGCGCATTGTAGACGGAGGCCGTGTACTCCGGCCGGTAAACCAGGGCGGAAGACTCGAGGGCACGGAACTGGTCCTCTTTCCGGGTGCGGTAGTCCGTGTACTCGGCGGCGTAGACCTTTCGGTTCACGGCGGGGCGGAAGAGTTCGCTGCGGATGGGCCCCCCAGGAGCTCCAACCTGAAAGGAGACCAATTTTTGCCCTCCTTCGCCTAGAATGTACTCTAAGAATAATTTAGCCACTTCCAGATTCGGTGCCCCCCGCAGAACGGCGATGGGATCGGGACTGATGGCGGAGCCGTTGGCCGGAGGAATGAAGCGGAGCCGTTCCCAGCCGCAGCGACTCCGGTCGAAGGCGGCCTGCGCTTCCCCGAGAAAATCCACGATAATGCCGACGGCACTGTTTCCGCTAGCCACGTCCAAGATCATTTTTGTGGGCGCGTCGGCGAAATAGCGGGTATTTGCGGCGATGAGCTGCAGCACGCGCAGTCCCCGCAGCCAACCTTCCTGCAGTGCCTGCGCTTCCAACTCACCGCTACCGGCCCCTCCCGCCGAAATGTTCAACTCCCGCCGCCGGAGGAGAATCTGCTGTTGTACGATCATTTCGTAGGCCTTCAGCAGGGCGCTGCTCTTCGTCGGATCGGCCAGAGCAACGGCGCCGAAGAGGCGCGGGTCCGTCAGCTGGGACCACTGGACAACATCACTGTCCTCTAGGCCCTTAGCCGACAGTGCGGCCCGATTGCAGAGTATGCCGAAAATGGACAGGCTTTGGCCGAACCAGCGGCCCTGGCTGTCCCAGAGGGGCTCCCCGCCTACGTAGGGCGGGATGGAACTCTCGCAAAAAAGCTCCGGATGTTCCCGCAGAAAGCCGCAGTCGATGGCCGTACCCCGGTCCGCCTGGATGATGAATTCCGACACGCCGCCGCCAAAAAAGATGTCGATGCCGGAGCTGACATTCGAGCCATAGAAAGCCTCCCAAACTTCCCGCTGGATGGGGTCGGTCCACTTGCTCTCATCGGCGGTTCGCCGCACGAAGGCGCCCTGCACTTCCGCATTCCAGGGCCGGCCCAATTCCCGCTCCCAGTAGAGGCGGAAGGCATTGCCGTAGACGCTATCCAAGTAGCGGACGATTTCCGACACGCCGCCCAGGTAGCGCCAGTCCACGAAGACCGTCCGACCGGTCCGCTCCCGGTACCACTTTTGAAATCCCTGGGAAAATTCGAAGCGCAGGTTCTCATTGTGGCCGGTGAGTATGACCACTGTGTCGTCCGTCGCGGCGTCGATGGCCCGCCCCCGTTCCCGCACTGCGAAGGGCAAAGCAACTAGGGCGGCGAGGATACCCACGAGGAGAAACTTTTTAAGCGCGGGAAAGCTGGCCATGGCGAATGCTACGCGGAGTGCAAATTTCTCCGCAAGTTTTTCCTTGCTCCAACCGCACCAGGAAAGGGTAAAATCGGCGGCCGAGGTTTCACTCCACTTTCAGCAACTGACGTCTAAGGAAAACCGCACGGACGGCGAGCCGGGCCTGTCCCTTCGGCCGATCCCCGTCGCTGCCATCGGACTTTCTGTTTGCAAATCTGCGCTAGTCCCGGACGATGAGGACGTCTTCGGGGCGCACGTTGGCTAGGACGGCCTCGTCCGTGCTGTGGCCGAGGTAGCGGGGGTTCAATTCGGACACCTTTAGGCGAACGCCGTTCCGGCAGAAGTCGTAGTGGGCCACTTCGCCGAAGTAGGTCATGGCGACAATGTTCCCCGGGAAGCAGTTGCAGTCGATGTTTTCGCTACGCAGTCGAATCACTTCCGGCCGCAGAGACAGATGGATCCGATCTCCGATCCCGGGCGGTTCGGCCGGATTCACCGGCGTGCCGTGCAGCGTCCCCAGAACGGTTTCCATCGCAAAAAACTCGCCGCTGCGGCCCAATACTTTCCCCTCCAAAAAATTCGTCTCTCCAACAAAATGGGCCACAAAACGGTTCCGGGGCCGCTTGTAGACCTCCAGCGGGGAGCCAATCTGCTCCACTCGCCCCCGGGAGAAGACGGCTATTCGGTCGGCGATAGAAAGGGCCTCCTTCTGGTCATGGGTGACGTAGATCGTTGTGAGCCGGTGCTCTTTGCAGATTCGACGGATTTCGATGCGCATCTCATTGCGCAGTTGGGCGTCCAAGTTGGAGAGGGGCTCGTCCAGCAGTAGGCAGCGGGGACGGACGGCGAGAGCCCGGGCCAGTGCAACCCGCTGCTGCTGCCCGCCGGAGAGCTCGTTGGGCTTCCGTTTGGCGTACTGCTCCATGCGCACCCCCACCAGCGCCTCCGCCAGCCGCTCGTCGATGACGGATTTCGGTAATTTTCTCTGCTTCAACCCAAACGCGACATTCTCGGAGACGGTCATGTGGGGCCAGAGGGCGTAGCTCTGGAAGACCATACCCGCTTCGCGCCGATTGGCCGGGAGCCGAGTGACGTCCTTTTCATCGAAGAAGAGCCGGCCCTCGTCGGGAATGCAGAAGCCGGCCAGCGTGCGGAGGAGTGTTGTTTTGCCGCAACCGCTGGGGCCGAGAAGAAAAAAAAGTTCGCCGGGAGCAATTTGGAATTCAATGGCGTCCAGCGCCACTACCGATCCGAACCGCTTTGTGATGCGGTCAATTCCGATTCCAATCATCGATTGTGTTCCATCTGAAATGGGCCGCCGGAGCCGTCAAGGGGGAAACGACGGGCCTTTCCGACTTCCCTCTGCAAACGCAGCGAAGAACTTCGACGTAAGTTGCAATCGGCGAAAACGATCTCCTTTGCCCGACTGCCGACGCACAGCCTCCGGAGCGGCTGCAATTGCCCCGGGCGGGCTCCAATTGGGTGCTTGATTCGCGTCGAACACTTTTTCTCCGGAGAAAAAACAATTTTACTTAACTCCTAATCCGATTGGATCTTATGCACAATTCCTGAGGATCAGTTCCCTTTACCGGCAGAAAGCTAAGTTCATTCAGGTTCACTCCATTTTCCAATAAGATTTCCTCCAGCTTTCCTCGGTTTTTCTCCAGAAAGCCATGAGTAACTAGATAGCTAGGCCGTCCATCATGCCGTTTCTCCCCTAGATTATCCACCCATTCTTTGCTATCAGTCTTCGACGAAAGTAAGCGAAGTACTGCTTCCCGAGACTCACTTGCGGGGAGGAATTCCTTCATACCGGCATATACTCTCGATATGCAATCAGCATTACTATACATGATCACACCTGTTAGTGGCGTACTTCCAGTGCTTAGCTCGCGTGCTCCGTAAAATACTCTCTTCTCTGCCATTGACCATCCATCTATTTCGTCGAGAATGGCGCTTGGATCTTCCGAATGGAAGAAGCAGTAAAAAGGTAAACTCCAACCGTGAACTCCATGCAACTTCGAAGATGCGAAATAGCGCAGCGAATTCGCGGGATCGTCATCGCTAGATAGAGAACTTAAAAAACTAAATAGCGGATGAGAGACTCTGTTAGAATAGCCTCTCTGACTTTCATTCTTCTCTCGCGGAGTAAGAGCGCCGCGGAAAATTTCCGAAGTTATAATTTGCGCCACGGCAACGTATTCCCCTCTAACCGACGGATCTTTTTCCGCCTTGTAGAGGGCGCTAAGTGTGGATGCAAGTGCGGAGGCGATAATGGAGGGTTGCTGTTGTGTAGCATCTGAGTTGGCGGCCGAATGGGGGATTGGCGCCCCTTCTTTCGCAATTTCCAATAGAGAGCAGGTAACGATTGCCAATTCCACTCTACCCTTGTCCTTGTGCTCGCCCTTCTGGCCAAGGAGCGTGTGGTAAGATTCAAGAGTTCCTCGCATGAGAGAATCCGCCTTTTGCAGCGCAACTTCCTCCGGATAAAAGCGGCCGTAGATGGAGAGTGTAAAAATTTGCAGTATCCAAAAAACTGCTTTCGAATTTCGCCGTTGAACCCCTGCGAGTGAGGCGGCTTGCGCTTCGGTGAGATTTTTTAGATTTTCCGTAACCTTAATAGTAAATGTCTTTCCGTCGCTGGCGGGAATTTTTACCGTAACCGTATCTCCAACATTTCCATTGGCCAATGCGCCGAAAAATTCCCCTATTTCCCTCCGCGTCTCTTGCGCCCGAAAGTCAACCAGCGCTAGCTCACCTTCTTCGGGCGACTCCGCAATTTTTGCGTCCTCCATGGCACCGACAAACGCGCTTGTCAAAGGAGTGAAGATATTGGCCGCAAGTGTCTTGGCTTCGATAGATATAGGTGTTCTTTCATCCGCGTCCGTCCTTACCACGGCTTGCGGACTGCCGTCCGTTGGCTTCGGACTTTTATCGCTTTCCGCTTCGCCTACTTCTTCCGAAAAATCGGGGGAAAATGGGCGGGGGACATCTTGCCCAGGAATGCTGGTCGAACTCATGGCCACTCATTTTATAAGGTTTTAGCAAATTTCCTACATAAATTTGCACTTCCATTGCCTACTCTTTGCCCCGGAAAATGCTAGCTTTTCTAGGAAAGTGGTGCGCTTTCTCCCTTGCCAGATCCAATCCGGAGGCCAACAGGTGGGCCATGCGGGTCGGAATTGTTGGACTGCCCAACGTAGGGAAAAGCACTTTGTTCAACGCGCTAACGCGCAGCCGGAAGGCCGAAGCCCGCAACTACCCCTTCTGTACCATCGAACCGAACGTGGGAATCGTGCAGGTGCCGGATCGGCGGCTTGCGGTCCTACGGAAAATGTTCCACCCGGGGTCGCTCATCCCGGCAGCCGTCGAATTCGTGGACATCGCTGGACTCGTAGCCGGCGCCAGCCGGGGCGAAGGGCTCGGCAACAAATTTTTAGCCAGCATCCGGGAAATGGACGCGCTCGTGCACGTGGTCCGCTGCTTCGAGGACGGCGATATCCTCCATGCGACGGGTAAGGTGGACGGCCTGCGCGACTTAGAAATTATTCAGACGGAATTACTTTTGGCAGATCTGGAATCCCTGCGGGGCCAGCTGGAGCGGGGGAAAAAGCGAGCAAAGGCCTTGGATAGGGAGGTGATTCAGTCCTGCGCCCTTATGGAACGGCTCATCGAACACATCGACGGCGGGCAACCGGCCCACACGCTCTCCATTGCCGAGGAAGAAATGCTTCCACTGCGCCGCCTCTGCCTGCTCACGGCAAAGCCCATTCTCTACGCCTGCAATGTTGCGGAAGATGACCTGGCCCACCCGGAAAGTAACCCGCACTGGCAAGCCGTCCGCGCCTACGCCGAGGCCCACCGGCCGGCGGAAGTCTGTGCGGTCAGCGCCCGACTGGAGGAGGACTTGGGAGAATTGTCGCCGGAGGAGGCGCAAAAATTCCTAGCGGAATTGTCCGTTAGCGACAGCGGCGTTTCGGAGCTCATCGCCCGCTCCTACCGGCTCTTGAGTCTAGCTTCCTTTTTTACGGCCGGCGAAAAGGAAGTGCGGGCCTGGACCTTCCGCGTCGGCATGCGGGCTCCGGCCTGCGCCGGCGTCATCCACGGCGACTTCGAAAAGGGCTTCATTCGGGCGGAGGTGGTCGCCTTCGAGGACCTCGTCCGCTACGATGGAGTGGCCGGTGCCCGCGCCGCCGGCCGCTACCGCTTGGAAGGGAAAGACTACGAAATGCGGGACGGCGACGTGGTTAATTTCCGCTTCAACTAGCCCACGGTGGGCGATTTCGCCGCTCTTCCCTTTTGCCAAAACTGGAGCGACGCTAAAGGAAAGAGCTCAAGAAACCGTGCGGGGAAAAAGAAATGTAGTACGAACCGCCTAGGCGCTCGACAGGCGGGGCCGGCCGATTAGATCCGATTCGATGGGAACGATACTAGAAGTGAGGGGCTTGTGCCGCAGTTTTGGCTCTCACCGAACGCTCAGAAATTTAACCTTTTCCATAAATGAGGGGGAGGTATTTGGCCTCGTCGGGCCCAGCGGTTCCGGCAAAACTGTCACTCTCCGCATCCTTTCCGGGTCTCTAGAGGGCGATTCCGGGACGGTTTCTATTGGCGGGATTTCTCTGGCGGCGAGAAGTAGAAAGGCCCACGAACTCTTCGGATCCGTTGCGGAGAATCACCCGCTTCCGGGCTGGCTGACCCCCTTCGAGTACCTACGGCTGCGCGTCCGACTAAAGGACGTGCGGGACGGCCGGCGGGAACTGTCCCGCGTGCTACAGACCTATGGCCTACTGCCCTACGGCAAGCGCTACCGCATCGGCCAGCTCTCCTCCGGCCACCGGCGCCTGGTGGCCCTAGCCGACGCGGATCTGGCCATGCCGCCCCTACTCCTCCTGGATGGCCTGGAGCCCTGGCAAGTGCGAGTGGCTCTGGAAGGGCGGCCCAACTCGCCGGCCGTCCTCCTCACGGGGCGGAGCGCTCCGGAGCTGGAGGCCATCTGTCAAAAATTTATCTTTCTCGATCGGGGCTCGGCCACTGTCTGCGGCGAAGGAGGGCGGGCCGCCTAGCCATGGACCGTTTTTTTGCCGTGCTGTCCTACGAGTGGCGAAGGGTTTCCCGCGCTCCCGGCTTTCTCGCCGTTGGCGGTATTTTTTTACTCCTCTCCACCCTAGTATTCTGGTCCGTATTTCCCTCCTACGGGGCGGGGCCGCGAAGTGTCCGTCCCGCCGTCCTATGGCTGGAGCGCTCTTGGCCGATGGTTTTGGTGCTGATTCCCGCACTCACGGCGGACACTATCGCGGGAGAGCGCTCCGCCGGAACCTTCGAGGGCCTATTCCGCGATGGCGCGGCGGCCGTAGAGATTGTTCTGGGAAAATTTTGCACGCTCTATATCTATAGCCTTTTCCTATGGTCTTTCGCACTCATTTTACAGCCCTTGGCGCTGCGCGCCGCTTCCCTTTCCCTGCCCTTTCCCCTGGCAACCGGTTCGGAATTCCTAAAAATCTTCCGCACCATAGCCCTAGGAAGCGCATTCTATCTTTCCTGCGGTCTTTTTCTTAGCACAATTGCCCGATCTTCGACCGCGGCAGGGGCGGCCACCTTCGCTCTGCTCACTATTTTTCTCTTTGGGCCGCGAATCGTTTCAAAACTCCTCTCGGCCGACCGCTGGCCCATTTTGTGGGACCTGCTCGCACGGCTGGCAATCGGGCCGGCCGGCCGGCCCGAGAGTGTCTGTGGCGGAGCGATCGCCGGCCTCGTAGGGACAGCAACCGCCACCGCTCTAGTGCTTTCTGCTATATTCCTGCGGCGCCGCTAGTCGGTGGAAAACTTCTCCAGCGAGCGGCCCATCCGGTCGGCATCGACGGGGTGGGTGAACTTTTCATTCTGCGGATGGCCGGCAACTAGGACGGCTTTCGCGGCGGGACAGAGCACTCGCACTATCTCGAATTCGCAGGTGGGGATCGCCAAGTTCTCCATTTGCCCCAGCTGCTCCAGCCGTGCCATGGCTTCCTGCAGAATATAGCAGCGGAAGCCCTGCGGGGTCTGGATGGCCGCGTAGTGGGCCCGATCGATTACGTAGAGGTTGTCCCGGTCGACGAGCGCATCGCCGATAGGCAGGGCAGGCGTGACCAGGTCGGCCCGGTGGAGCGCCCGGCACACCTCTCCGATGAGTAAGTGGGGCACTAGCGGCCGGGCGGCGTCGTGAATTATAATCCCGTCGCCGCCATCGCTGGACAGGTTCGCGAGGGCTCGAATCGTAGAATCGTGCCGCTCCTTTCCGCCGACGACCGGTGGCCGCATTTTGCCGTGAACCGGAAGGGAAAAGTTCATATAATCTTCCGGCAGAACAACTGTAACGCTATGAATGTCCGGATGATTTAGAAACGTTCGTAGCGAATAGTGAATCAGCGGTCGACCTTCGACAATCTGAAACTGCTTAGGCACAGACCCGCCAAAGCGCTGCCCCCTACCTGCCGCCAAAATAATGGCGTGATTACTCCTCTCTTTTCCCATAGCCGTAGACTCCGATTCCTCTCCGATCTGCATCGGCGAGAAATTTTGTTTTGTCGAGTAGAAGGGTACTCCCCGATTCCACTGCCATGGACCGAATGCCCCCCCGCTCCATTGCAGCCAACGTTCTAAGTCCCACAACAGGAACATCGAACCGGAAGTCCTGACTCGGCTTCGAAGTTTTGATGAAACATTTTCCATCCGTGGAAAACTCTTCACATCGCTGTAACATTTTATCTGTTCCATCGAAACCCTCTACAGTCAAAACGGTTCCCCGGCGAACAACAATTCCTTGGCCTACGTTTAGGGCGGCAATGGCTCGGGCAATTCGGACCCCCCCTTTTAGGTTTTTTGTCGGAACGGACCGCCGGCCCATTTGCCCCTCCGTGGCCAAATCCTCATCCATGAATGCCCTCGCGTCCAGTGGGATGACGTCCTGCCGCTCGATTTCCCGGGCAAGCGCACCGAAAATACTCTCCGCATTGCGCTGCTTAAGTCGGGCCAGCATCCGAATGGCGGTAAAATCAAATTTTAACCCGTGGAAGAGCCGCTTGGGGGCAATTTGCCCGGCCATGAGGGCGTAGGCGGACCCGAATTCCTTCAATTTGTGCAGCAGTTTGCCGATTTGCCCCGGATTGAAGCGGGCCCGCCGGTCCGGAGGAAAGAGATTCCACACCTCGTCGCCGGCGTCCTCCGCGGCGATGAGGCTGCACTCTACGGCGGCGGCTCGCATGCGCAAGGCGCAGAGGTATGGATAGATGCCGCGGCCCGCCAGAAGAGTCACCCCGCCGGACGGCCGAAAATCTTCCGGCAGAAATCGCGAGGGCCGACTACAGTCCCCGACCGGCTCCCTTCGCCTTTTGGCAAACCACGCGGAAAATCTACCGAACGGACCCATGCGACCTCCCACCGGCCCTAGATCCCTAAAAACTTCTTTTCTTCAACCGAAATGTGCGCCGGCGCAGTCCTCCCATTGGAAAGAGGGAAATGGGCTTGCGTCAAAGGGGGCGGTCGAGCAAGAAAGGGGAGTGGGAGAGGTGACAGAGCGGTTGATCGTGCCTGTCTCGAAAACAGGTGTACTGAAAGGTACCGGGGGTTCGAATCCCCCCCTCTCCGCCGGGGCCGGCGGACTGCCGCGCGGGCGGGATTTCGCCCTTGACGGCGGTACGGCGGAGGCTAGCAACGCACCATCGGAATCCCAGGAGAAGAAGTAATGGCGCTAAAGATTCGTTTACAGAAGCAGGGACGTGCCCACCGGCCCCTCTATCGGCTGGTGGTGGCGGAGGCCAGCTCCCGGCGGGACGGCCGCTGCGTGGAGCAGTTGGGGAATTACAATCCCAGTCCCCGCGGCAAGGAGTTGGGGCTGTCCGTCGATCTGGCCCGCGTGGACTATTGGCTGGGCGTGGGGGCGCAGCCGACCGATACGGCGCGGACGCTCATCCGCAACGCGCGAAAAGGGCAGGCGACTGCCGCGGTCTGAGCCCATGGGCGAAGGCGAACGGGGATGGCCGCTCCTCCGAGTGGACTTGCTTTCCCTGTTTCCTCGCATGCTGGACAGTTTTTTGGCGGAGAGCGTCCTGGGTCGAGCGCTGCGGGCGGGGGTTATCTCTCTCTCCTCGCACTCCATACGCAATTGGGCCACGGGGCGACACCTGATCGCCGACGACCGTCCCTTCGGCGGCGGTGCCGGCATGGTGCTCAAGCCGGAACCCATTTGCCGGGCCATAGACAGCCTGCGCGGGGAAGGGACGAAAGTAATCTACCTCTGTCCCGATGGGGTGCCTCTGAACGCGGCCCTCGCAGAGTCACTGGCCCGGGAGCGGCACTTGATTCTTCTCTGCGGCCACTACGAGGGCATCGACGAACGGATCCGAAAGAGCCGGGTCGACTTGGAAGTATCTATCGGTGAGTATGTTCTAACCAATGGCCTGCTGCCGGCGGCCGTGCTCCTGGATGCCATCTGCCGCCACGTGCCCGGCGTGCTGGGAGAAGCGGAATCGCTTAGGCAAGACAGCTTTCACGGCGGGCTGCTCACATTTCCCCAGTACACCCGGCCGGAACTGTTCGAAGGGATGGCCGTGCCGGATATTTTACTGTCCGGCCACCACAAAAAGATTGACGAATGGAGACGGGAACGGCAGGAAGAAAGGACGAGGCTGAGGCGGCCGGACCTTTGGGAGAAGTACGTCAATGGATCGAAGAATTGAGGAAGTTTTACGGGAGTCCGTCCGCCCGGAACGGATAAGTGCGTTTCGCGTAGGCGATGGAGTGCGGGTGCACGTGCGCATCCGCGAGGGGGACAAGGAGCGAATTCAGATCTTTGCCGGCATCGTAATTGCCAGAAAGGGCGGCGGCGCGACGGAGACCTTTACCGTGCGGCGCATCTCCTTCGGCCAGGGAGTGGAAAAAATTTTCCCGGTCCATTCGCCCGCCATCGAGAAGATCGAAGTGGAAAGGCCCAGCGTGCCCGTGCGAGCTAAGCTTTACTACATGCGCAATCGCATTGGTAAAAGAGCTATGCAAGTAAAAGAGAAGAAAATAGGTTGAATTAGCTGTGGTTTTTGCTCTTTCTCTGTTAAAAAGTGTGAAGCGTTGGAATTTTCTGGAAAAAAAATTTTCCCCGGCCCAGCGTTCGACCTGTGAGTGTTCGAATGGAGTTTCACAGGGCGGTGGGGGATGCCGTCGCGAGGGGAGTTTCTGGGCGGGACGTGTCGCGCCTCCACGGCGTGGCGCTGCTCCACGGGCTGACGGAGGATGAGGAGCGGTGGCTACCGGCAGCCGTGAGCGAATCCGCGCTAGCGCAGAGTGCGCGCACTAGGGCTGATCTCATTGCGCCCTCTCCTGTCCCCCTATTGAGCCTCGGAAATTCCTACGACTCCCTGGGCCAGTCCGACAGATTATTTGAGATGCTCGAAGGACTCCCGCCCTGCTGGCGGTGCTTCCAGGATTTTGCCTCCCGCATTCCCACTGAAATGATGCAGATGCTGGGCGGCTACGTTTCCGCCTATGCGCTCCGGGTTCCGGAGCGGGGAAGGGTTATCCAGGCCTTTTTCGACCGGTCGGAGTGGGAGGGCTGCCGGCGGAGCATATTTCCGAACAGCAGGCCCCGCGGTACTACAAAAAATATGCTTATCTTGCTTGGCTCATTCGTGATGGTGATAGGGATCATCGCGGGCATTTCGGCGGGAAGTATGAGGGGCGACGGAAGTGGGGCAGGATTGCTTGTGGGCATCATTTTTGGCGGCATGGGCGGCCTAGTTCTTTTGGGTGGCATGTGTATGCAAGTGCACGCCTGCGGGCTACGGAGGGAAACAGAGCGGCTGGAGCTGGAGTACGCCCAACGGCACGGCGGTTGCTCTCTACATCCGCTGGCGGTCTAAGTCCTCCTCATCAGCTGCGGATGGATTGGCCTATGCCCTGGGTAGTCTGATTTATCAGGCTGATGAGCTCTTGGAGACTTCGAAGTACACTCTGTGCGATCTGCCCCTGTTCCTGGGCGGAGCTCTGCGCCCGACTGGCAAGCGTGTTGGTCTGTTGGCTGTAGGACTGCAGCAGGTTCGCCGCGGCATCCAGTACGGCGGATTTGTATTGGTGATCTGCCGCTGAGAGTTTATACACTGCAGAAACAATCTGGCCAATGCTACTGCCGAGTTGGTTAATGGATTGCGCGGCAGCAGCGCCCTCTGGAAATGCTCCCGCGATTAATCCGCCAATGGCGCCAGCGGCAGAAATAAAACCGCTCCACAATTCAGCATGCGCCAGGTCTATCGAGGCTTCCTTCTGCTCCTCGGCGCTTTCTATCTTTTTCTGCGCCGCCTGTTTCGCCTCTACCAAGCTCTGCTGGATGCCCGAAAGGGACGCCTGGCTCTCCTGGAAGCGCATTTCGTTCGCATTTTGCGCCGTTTTAGAGAGCACCTCGGCGATCAGGGCCATGATGTCGCCGGTGGTTAGCCCTCCACCTCCCGGCTGTGCCGCTGCTCCCCGAGCGGCAGTTAGACGTCGTTGCTGATTTGTAACGAAGGTGCGGTCGGCAATGCCCTGCCTAGCGGCATCTTCAAGCCAGTCATTGGTATCCGTGAGTCCCTGGATCGCCTCATTCCTCGTCAGAT